>JANPCA010000289.1:0-24322 GCA_031430715.1 Hyphomicrobiales bacterium
AATCGTCGCGGTCTGACTGATGCAGCTGAGCGTCGAGTTGGGATGGCTAGAGGCGGGTGGGCGGATGGTCTCCTCCCCGCGCAGCCGTTCCGCGCCGTCCGGCCACGGCCCGGGGTCGGCGTGGGTGGCCAGCGGCAGCAACCGTCCCACCCTGTCCTTGACCGACCGTGCTGGCCTCGATCAGCCGCTGATGGCCGGCGACCGCATCGTCACATCGGGCGATGGCGGCGTGTTTCCACCCGGCGTACCGGTCGGCACCATCACGGACGCCCGCGCCGAACCGCCGTTGATCCGCCCCGCCGCAGGTGCCCTTGGCGCTGGCCTCGTCACCATCGAAGCGGCCTATCTACCCGTACCCGAAGCCGAAAAGGGCCCGGTTTTCGACGCGCCGGTACCTGCCGAGGCGCGCCGAAAGGGCACCCCTGCCCCGCGCCTGCGCAGCGACGATCCGTCGGCGCGGTGAAGCAGCATTGATGCGCTCCAACCCGCCCTTTCGCCTGATGACGCCCCATGAACGCCGGCGTTACTGGGTCGGCTATTGGCGGATAGGCGTGCCGGCGTTGACCGCCATCCTGGCCATCATGGCCATGACGGCGCCGCTGCCGCTGGCATTGCCCGCCTTCCCGCAACTGGGCCTGTTGGTCATCTTTGTGTGGGCGATCTTGCAGCCGGCGCTGATGCCGCCTGCGGTCGCCTTTGTGGTGGGCGCAGTGGCCGATGCGCTGTTCGGCCAACCAATCGGCGTCAATGCCACATTATTCGCGCTGGCCGCCGGCTTTGTACGCCTGTTCGAACGCCGGGTCGGCCAGCATGGCCATATGTTCGACTGGGGCGTGGCTACCGTGCTGGTCACCGTGTTCGAACTGCTCACGACACAGTTGATGGCGCTGGCCGGGCGGCCGGTGCCGCTGGCGCCGCAATTGTGGCAGGCGCTGACGACGATTGCCGCCTATCCGGCGATCGTATGGCTGGTGGCGCGAATCCAGCGCCGAGTCTTTGGTTCGCAGGCATGAGCAGCGAGAGCGAGCGACAACTTGGGTTCACGCGCCGCGCGTTGCTGCTGGGCGGAGGCATGGGCGCTGTCGGCGTCACGCTGGCGGGCCGCATGGTGTGGCTTTCGGTGTTCGAGGGTGAACGCTATCAGTTGAAGGCGCGCGAAAACAGCATCCAGAACAAGCTGATACCGCCCCGGCGCGGCTGGATCGTCGACCGCAACGGCAAACCCATCGCGCTCAACCGCCCCGATTATCGCCTCGAACTGCTGCCGGCCGAAGTCACCGATCTCGATGCGGCGCTGGCGGCGGCAAGCCGGGTCCTGTCACTGGACTTTCGCGACGAGATCAGGATTCGCGCCGACATTGCCAGCCAGCCGCGATATATGCCGGTGGTGGTGGCACAAGGGCTGGATTGGCCGACCTTCGCCGCCCTGAACGTGCAGCTGGCCGAAATTGCCGGCCTCACGCCGGTCAGGGTCTTTGCCCGCCAATATCCCGAAGCGGACAGGTTTGCGCATCTTGTCGGCTATGTCGGTGCACCGACGCCCGAGCAATACAAGGCCACGCGCGAGCCGCTGTTGATCTATCCGGGCTTTCGTATCGGCAAGGACGGCATCGAACGCTTTGCCGACGCGGCACTGCGCGGCAAGGCCGGCGCACGCCAGATCGAGGTGACCGCGCGCGGCAAGACAGTGCGCGAACTGGGATCGCGCACCGACTCGCCCGGCGACACGCTGAAACTGACTATAGACCGCGACCTGCAAAGCTATGCTGCGCGCCGGCTGGGCGACAATTCCGCCAGTGTCATCGTGATGGACTGCCTGACCGGCGATGTGCTGGCGATGGTGTCGATGCCGGCTTACGATCCCAATATCTTTTCCTCCCGCGTGCCGGCGCGCCTGTGGCAAGACCTGCAGGCCGATGACCATACGCCGCTCTTGAACAAGAGCGCGATGGGGCTTTACCCGCCCGGATCGACCTTCAAGATGGTTACCACATTGGCTGCGCTGACAGCCGGCGTGTTGCCGGATGAGGCTGTTAGTTGTTCGGGCCGCTATCGGCTGGGCAACAATATCTGGCATTGCCATGCCCGGCGCGGCCATGGCCCGGTGGACATGCACAGGGCGCTGCCGCTCAGCTGTGATACCTATTTCTATGCCATGGGGCGCCGGGTCGGCATTGACGCCATTGCCGATATGGCGCGCCGGCTCGGGCTGGGGCAGAAGTATGAACTGCCCATCCCCGGCCAAGCCAGCGGCATCGTGCCGGACAAGGCCTGGAAGCAGAAACGCTATGGCAAGGACTGGCGCGAGGGCGAAACGCTGAACGCGGCGATCGGCCAGGGCTATGTCATCGCCAATCCGCTGCAACTGGCGGTGATGACCGCGCGCATCGCCTCGGGACGGGCCGTCGTGCCGCGCCTCGTGCTGCCGGCCGCTGGCGCGCCCGCACTGCAATTTGCCTCGCTGGGCATCCCCGATGACCATCTGGAACTGGTGCGGCAAGGCATGATCGATGTTGTCAACGCGCGCTTCGGCACGGCACCGGCGGCCCGCAGCATGGTCGGCGACGTCACCATCGCCGGCAAGACCGGAACGGCACAAGTGCGCCGCATCACCATGGCCGAACGCCGGCGCGGCGTGCTCAGGAACGAGGCCCTGCCCTGGAAACAGCGCGACCATGCCCTGTTCGTCGCCTTCGCACCGGCCGAGGCGCCGCGCTATGCCTGCAGCGTCATCATCGAACACGGCATTGCCGGTGGGCGTTATGCCGCGCCGATCGCCCGCGATGTGCTTACCTATCTGTTCGAACCTGCGCGCGCGCTGGCGGCGCTGCCCGCCATCGAGGCAACGATGGCTGCCAACCGGGCCGCCCGCGCCGCAGCGGCGGCCACGGAACCGGCGGCGGATACCCTGATGCCAAGCTGGCTGAGGGTTGACGACATCAAGCCGCCGGTCTTTGAGATTGCCGATGCCGACACGCCCCTGCCTCCGCGCGAAGAAGACTGAGGCGCCATGCTGAACGGGCCATGGCTGCGCGAGCTGGCGCGGATCCCGTGGGGGATCGTGCTGGTTATCTGCGGCCTTGCCGGCTTTGGACTTGTGGTGCTCTATTCTGCTGCCGGCGGCTCGCTGACACCCTGGGCGCTGAAACAGGGGTTGCGCTTTGTCATCCTGCTGGGCGCGATGCTGGTGCTCGCCATGATCCGGCCTGAAGTCTGGATGAAATGGGCATGGGCCATTTATGGCGCCGTGCTGCTCGGGCTGCTGGGCGTGGAAATTCTCGGCAAGATCGGTGGCGGCAGCCAACGCTGGCTTGATCTGGGCATCATCCAGTTGCAGCCATCGGAGTTCATGAAGCTGGCCATCGTGCTGGTGCTGGCGCGCTATTTCCAGTTCATCCCGCGCGGCTATGAAACCCGACCCGCAGTGCTGTTGCCGGCGCTGGCGCTGATCGCCATGCCGGCAGCCCTGGTGATGCTGCAACCTGATCTGGGCACGGCACTGTCGATTGTCTTTGGCGGGGTCGCGGTGCTGTTTCTGGCCGGCGTGCGGCTCTGGCTGTTCGTCGGCGGCGCGGTCACGCTGGCGGCGGCCATGCCCATCGCCTGGAACATGCTGCACGACTATCAACGCAAGCGGGTGCTGGTCTTTCTCGACCCCGAAAGCGATCCGCGCGGTGCCGGTTATCACATCACCCAGTCCAAGATCGCCATCGGTTCAGGCGGTGTCACCGGCAAGGGCTTTCTGAACGGCACGCAAAGCCATCTCGACTATCTGCCCGAACTGCACACCGACTTCATCTTCGCCACCATGGCCGAGGAGTGGGGCCTGCTCGGGGGGCTGTATATCATCACCCTGTTCGGCATCATCCTGGCCTGGGGCATCCGCGTGGCGCTGGATGCCAAAAGCCAGTTCCAGCGGCTGCTGGCGCTGGGACTGACAGCAACGCTGTTCTTTTATCTGGCGATCAACATGATGATGGTGATGGGGCTGGCCCCGGTTGTCGGCATCCCGCTGCCGCTGGTAAGCTGGGGCGGATCGGCAATGATGACCGTGCTCATCCTGATCGGCCTGATCATGGGCATCGCCCGAGCCAGCAAATTGCCCGACGCCTGAAAAATCGCGAGGTTCCACTGGACAACCCCCCGCCCCCCTGCTAATCGCCCGCCTCCATGCAGCGACCTACGGGTGCGTGCCGGGTATGGACGTATAGCTCAGTCGGTAGAGCAGCTGACTCTTAATCAGCGGGTCCCAGGTTCGAACCCTGGTGCGTCCACCACATTCAAATCATTAGTATTTTTGCAGCTCTCAATGCCCCCGTTCTGCAGTCCGAAAATGGCGCTAGCAATCACATAGCAATCACCGAAAAAAATCGCTGCTCCGGCGGTGCGCTCAATCGAGCGGATTGAAGCCAAACTTTGCGATCATCTCTCGGTTCCACAAACTGTCTTGACGGGCAATGCGGGCGGTCAGGCGTTCAAAGGTCCGCACGTGCATTCCCTTCGGACGCCGCAAATATTCTGCCGGCCAATCCAAGCCCAAATTATCGCCCAACCGCTCGCGCAAGTTGTGCGACCGGGAGCAAGCACGATCGAGCGCGCTTTCGTTCTGGCTGGCGTAGGCGACGCGCTGGCAATGACGGCAGAGGAAACGGGAACCGCCCCAAAGTACCGCTACGCGCCTGCTACAACGAGGGCAGCGCAGCCAAGGCCGCCTGCCCCCATAGTTGCACGGCGTCCATTCCAGCGGCACGCGCTCCCGCATTGGCGTCCACTCGCCGACGCTACCGTTTCGGCTGCTATACACCAGCCACAACTCCGCTGGTGGATCGCCCGGCCCGGTTTCCACGCGGATACTGCCGACAGGCTGGTCGCCACGTGACCAATTCAGCGAAAAGCCAAAATTGCTGCGCAGCCATCCCTTGCGGTGCATAAAGCGGGCATCGGCGCGCAGCAGGTCTTGATCCGCAACAGGCTTTCCGCCACCGCGAGAGTATCGATAGCCCGTGCCGCTGCCGCATCCGCCCATCTCAAGATTCTAGCCGAAATCATTAGGAAAATCAGCAGAAAACAACGTCAGCATCGGGCAGCGCCCTTGTGTTAGTCGCGCCAATAATGCCAATTGCGCCGACAGCTTGGCCACCACAAAGGCCCGGAACCGAATTGGGGGATCGAGTGACTTTAGCGCTTAGGGACCTGCTCGAACGCTACCGCGCCAATTCAGCGAACGAGCGCGAAAAGGGTGATTATTTCGAACGTCTCGTTCGCATCTGGCTCAAGCACGCCCCCACCCAGGCCGGGCTTTATAGTCGCGTGATCCCTTACTCGGAATGGGCGGCAGAACGGTTTGCCTCAAAGCAAGACACTGGCATCGATCTATGCGCTGAACTGGCAGACGCGCCTGGCCAATGGTGCGGCATTCAATGTCGCTTCTACCGCCTTGGCCACCGCTTTCAGTTGAAGGAAATCTCTACCTTCATCAGCGCCACGGATCGCGAGCCCTTCGTTCGCCGGGTGTTTGTCGACACGACCGGCGCCCAATGGACCGAACATGCCGAAGATGCCTATTTCAACTCCCGACTAGAATCGAAGCGTGTCGGTCTTCAGGATCTGGAAGACAGCGGCATCGATTGGGCCGCCTTTGCGGACACCGGCAAGGTTACCTTGCTCGCCAAAAAGCAACCACGCGAGCATCAGCGCCAGGCATTGCAATGCGTGAAGGAAAAGCTCGCTGAAGCTGATCGCGGCAAGCTGATTATGGCGTGCGGCACCGGCAAGACCTTCACCTCGCTGAAGATCGCCGAGGAAATGGCCGGACGCGGCGGACGCGTGCTGTTCCTCGTCCCATCGCTGGCGCTCATGTCGCAAACCGTGCGGGAATGGTCGATCGATAGCAGCGTCCCGCTCCGCAGCTTTGCCGTTTGCTCCGACGTCCAGGTGGGCATCCGCAAATCCAAATCCGATGACCTTGGCGACATCGATCAGCACGATCTGGAAATCCCGGCCACGACCCGCGCCAATGTGATTGCCGCCAAGGCCACGGCAGCAACGCCGGACAAGATGACGGTCGTCTTCTCGACCTATCATTCCCTCGCCGCAATTGCCGAGGCACAGGCGAACTATGGCCTACCGGCCTTCGATTTGATCATCTGTGACGAAGCGCACCGGACGACGGGCGTCACACTGGCCGGCGAAGATGAAAGCAACTTCGTCAAAATTCACGACCGGCGCTACATCATCGGCAAGAAACGCCTCTACATGACGGCGACGCCGCGTGTTTATGGGGAAGCCGTCACCCAAGCCGCCGCCGAGCAGGACGCCACGCTATGCAGCATGGACGATGAAAACCTGTTCGGCAAAACACTGTTCACCCGCAATTTCGGCTGGGCAGTCCAAAAGGGGCTTCTGTGCGACTACAAGGTGATCGTGCTGGCCGTCGATGAAGGCTCGGTCAGCGCGAGTATCCAGGGGCGCCTCTCGGACGAAAACAGCGAATTGAAGCTGGACGACGCGACCAAGCTGGTGGGTTGCTACAAGGCATTGCTCAAGGATGGCGCAGCACCCGATGTGGGCGGCGACACACAACCGATGCGCCGCGCCATCGCCTTCGCCCGCAGCATCGAAGCGTCTAAGTTGGTAGCCACGGAATTCAGCACAGTGGCGAGCCAGTGGCGCGATGCCATGCCACCAGAGCAATCCACCGCCCTGCCCGAATTGGATATCAGCGTCCGCCATGTCGATGGCACCTTCAACGCCAAGTCGCGCGATGAATTGCTGGCATGGATCAAGGAAGACACGGGTCGCACCGACGAATGCCGAATCCTCACCAACGCGCGCTGCCTGTCCGAAGGCGTCGACGTGCCGGCGCTGGATGGCATCCTGTTCCTTCACCCCCGCAAGTCCCAGGTCGATGTTGTCCAGGCGGTCGGCCGCGTCATGCGGATCGCCCCCGGCAAACGCATGGGCTACGTCATCCTGCCGGTTGGCGTCCCGGCGGGCATGGAACCCGAAGAGGTCCTGAACAACAACGAACGCTACAAGGTCATCTGGCAGATCCTGAATGCCCTTCGCAGCCATGACGAACGGCTGGATGGCACGATCAATAAGATCGGCCTTGGCGTTGACCCTGGCGGTCGCATCGAGATCATCCCCGTCACCAACACCCTGCCTAGCCGCACTGCACCCGAGCCCAAGGTCATAGGCATCGGCAAAGGCAGCGATGGCGGCGAAGGCAGCGAACCCGGCAACAGCACACCAAAGCCGATCGATCCCGTCCAACCATCATTCCAGTTCGACGAATTCTCCCGCGCCTTGCTCGCCCGCATCGTCAAGAAATGCGGCACACGGACCTATTGGGAAGATTGGGCGCGCGATGTTGCCCGCATCGCCGAAATCCACATTACGCGCATCCGGGCGGCGGTGTCGGTCGAAGGTAGCGACGAAAGCACCGCCTTTGCCGCCTTCCTCGCCGAGATCCGCGACGATCTGAACGACAGCATCACCGCCGATGAAGCCATCGAAATGCTGGCGCAGCACATGATCACCAAGCCGGTCTTCGATGCCCTGTTCGAAGGCTATAGCTTCGCTGCCAACAACCCGGTCAGCAAGGCGCTCGAAGGCGTGCTGGGCGTGCTCGACAAGCAGCATCTGGAGAAGGAAGCCGAAGGGCTGGAACGCTTCTACAACAGCATCCGCGTCCGCGCTGCCGGCATCACCGATGCGTCCGCCAAGCAGAAGATCGTTGTCGAACTTTACGACAAATTCTTCCGCAACGCCTTTCCGCGCATGACCGAACGGCTGGGCATCGTTTACACCCCCGTCGAAGTCGTCGACTTCATCATCCATTCGGTCAACGAGGTCCTGCAAAGCGAATTCGGCCAGACGCTGGGCAGCAAGGGCGTCCACATCATGGACCCCTTCACCGGCACGGGCACCTTCATCACCCGCCTGCTGCAATCCGGCCTGATCAAGCTTGAGGAACTGGAGCACAAATACCGGCATGAAATCCACGCCAACGAGATCGTGCTGCTCGCCTATTACATCGCTGCGATCAACATAGAGGCGACCTACCACAGCATCACCGGCGCTCACCTGCCCTTCGAGGGCATCTGCCTCACCGACACGTTCCAGCTCTACGAGCAGGAACGCGACATGATCAGCGACCTGATGACCGACAACAGCAACCGCCGGACGCGCCAGAAGGAACTGGATATCCGCGTGATCGTCGGAAACCCGCCCTATTCCGTGGGGCAGGGCAGCGCTAACGACAATGCGGCTAATGTCGCTTATCCTAAGCTGGACGAGAACATCCGAAAAACCTATGCAGCACTCTCGGATGCGACCAATAAAAACGGGTTATACAATAGCTATATCCGTGCTATTCGCTGGGCCAGCGATCGCATCGGGGACGCTGGCATTGTTGCATATGTAACCAATGCGGGTTGGATTGAAAACAACCAGACCGATGGTTTGCGGCGAGCACTAGCGGCTGAGTTCGCCAACATTCATGTTTTTCATCTGAGAGGCCTTCGTGGCCAACATACTTCTGGCGACCGAGCTAAACGTGAGGGCGGTCAGATATTCGGTGCAGGTAGCGGTGCGGCAATCGCAATCTCGATACTTGTCAAAAATCCCGCCGCTGCACAGCAAGGCCAAATCAAGTTTCATGATATCGGTGATTATTTGACCAGAGAGGACAAATTAAGCAAAATCGCTAGCTTTTGCAGCATTGCGGGCATTGCCAAAGGCAATGGATGGCAAGCGATCACTCCCGATGAACATGGCGATTGGCTGAGCCAACGTAATAGCGACTTTGATGCCTTTCTCGCCATTGGTGACAAGGACAATAAGGCGAATCCGACGCTGTTCGTCAACTACTCCAGCGGCGTGAAAAGCCAACGCGATGCGTGGTGTTTCAATCCGGATCGCAAGGCGCTGGGCAGCACCATGCAAGCGATGGTTGATTTCTATAATGCCGAACTAGGCAGATTTAATGCGGCCCATCCCAACGCCGACCGCAAGGCGCGCGACAACGCTGTGGACGCATTCATTGATGCCGATCCCACTAAGATCAGTTGGACACGCGCGCTGAAAGGCGATTTGGCCAAGGGTAAATCGTTTGCGTTCGACGAAGCTTGCCTAACGCCAAGTCTGTATCGGCCGTTTACCCGTCAGTGGCTTTATTATAGTCGTACTTTCAATGAGATGGTCTATCAAATGCCGCGCATCTTCCCAGATGGGAAAGCATCCAATCGGGTGATCGGCGTTTCAGCGCCAGGCAACATATCTGATTTCACGGCGCTAATGGCGAATGCTGCGCCCGAGCTTTGTGTCGCAGCAATGAAGGGCGGCACGCAATGTTTTCCCCGCTATCTTTTTGACGCCAAAGCCGGCCCGGCCGACCCCAATTCTCAACCCGGCCTGTTCGCTACCGCACGATCCACTCCAGAGGATAGCGGAGGTACTCGTCGCGATGCCATCACAGATGAAGGGCTCGCGCATTTTCAAGCGGCCTATGCGGACGAGGACATCACCAAGGACGATCTGTTCCACTACGTCTATGGCCTGTTGCATTCGAAGGACTACCGCGCGCGCTTCGCCGACAACCTATCCAAGCAATT
This sequence comes from Hyphomicrobiales bacterium, assembly GCA_031430715.1. Lineage (GTDB taxonomy): Bacteria > Pseudomonadota > Alphaproteobacteria > Rhizobiales > Aestuariivirgaceae > Aestuariivirga. The sequence goes on from JANPCA010000289.1 coordinate 9,618, forward strand.
GCCACGCATTCCGGCGATCAAGACGGCGGCAGATTTTTGGACCTATGACGAAGCCGGGCGCAAAATGGGCGATCTGCACTGCGAGTTCGACACCGCACCGCCCTTCCCGGTCAACGTCGCCCAGGGCGATCTGCGGCTGGCGACCATCCCCGACCCGGAAAAGTTCTACCGAGTCGAGAAGATGAAGTTCGCCGGCAAGCGGCCCAATCTCGACAAGACCAGCGTCATCTACAACCACAATATCACCATCACCGGCATCCCGCTGGAGGCCTATGATTACGTCGTAAACGGCAAACCCGCGATCGAATGGGTCATGGAGCGCCAGTGCGTGAAGACCGACGCCGCCAGCGGCATCGTCAACGACGCCAACCGCTACGCCACCGAAACCGTTGGCGACCCGGCCTATCCGTTCCTGTTGCTATGCCGGGTCATCACCATCAGCCTTGAAACCATGAAGATCGTCCGCAGCCTGCCGCCACTGGACATCATGGATCCGCAACCGACAACCAAGCCGGCCTGATCACTCCATGGCCGAAACGCTCGAAAGTCGCATCATCGCGGCCCTGCTCGCCAAGCCGGGCCAGAAGGCCGATGAACTCGCCAAATCCGTTAGTGCGAGCCGCACCGACGTAAATCAGTTGCTTTATGGCCGGATGCGCAACCGGGTGAAGCAGGACAGCAGTTACCGTTGGTCTGCGCTGAAAGCAGGGCAACAGCCAGCATCCGGCCAGGGCGAAGCGGAAGCCGAGCAGTTCGCCAACACCGATCTGTCGCGCCTCGCCCGCTATTATCTCGCCTGCCTTGGCTATGACGACGCCGGGATTTCGACCTTCCTCACATCAAAATTCGGCGATCCCGATTACATCGAGTTGCCCGAACTGCCGATGACGCCGGGCGCGCTGGCCGACAGCGAGGCAGCGCGCAAATTGTTGGGGCGCAAACGCACCGAACAGGGGCGTTATGGCCTCTATCTTGGCTATCCGACCAATGTGTCGTTGCTCCGTTCGAAGAAGTCGGATTGGACCGGCTACATGGTCGAACCAATTTTGCTGTTCCCGATCGAGCTGGACAAGGCCACCGGGCAACTGACCATCGACATGTCATTCCCGATGATCAACCAAAAGCCGCTGCGGGCCTTCACCAATGCCGAGCAGGACATGATCATGAACGAGTTGATCATGCTCGAACAGGAATTGGGGTTGGGCGGCGAAGGCGAGCAACCTCTGATCGACGAACTGGCCATGCGACTGCAAGGCATCCGCCCCGAATGGCCATGGCGGGAAGATATCAACCCGGATGCATTGCCCGACAGCCCGCTCACCAACGTCAACGCGCCAGGGATCTACAACCGCGCTGTCATCATCATGGCGGAGAAGTCACCCTTCACGCAGGGACTGGAACAGGAACTGCGCGACCTCGCCAAGCTGCCGGAACACACCTATCTCGATACCGCTTTGGGTCACTGGCTGAGCGACGCATCAATGTCGCAATCGGCCCCGACCCAAGCGCTTGCCGAACCGCTGATCGAAATCCTGCCGATGAATTCCGAACAGCGCGACGCCGTGACATCAGCGCTGACGCGTCCCATCACCATCATCACCGGGCCACCAGGCACAGGCAAATCGCAGGTCGTCACCAACCTGCTCGCCAATGCCGCTTGGCACGGCAAGCGCGTGCTGTTCGCCAGCAAGAACAATAAGGCGGTCGATGTTGTCGAAACGCGCATCAACGCCATGGGACCGCGCCCGGTCCTGCTCAGACTTGGGGGGCGCGCTTATCAGGCAAGGCTGGCCGAATATGTGCTGGCGTTGATTTCTGCGACCACATCGACCGCTGAGAAGGAAGAATTTGCCGACGCACGATCGGTCCATCGACGCTTGCTGGAACAGCACAACGTGTTGACCAACGAAGCTCAGGCCATCGTCAACCTTCGCAATGCCGTCGACCGGCTGGAGCAACAGTGCGAAGACGCCCGCGAACGGCTTGGACCGAAGCTCTTTGCCGCCGCTACCGAAATCGGCACCGAAATGATCACCGCTGCCGCATTGGCCATTGATGATGCATTGAAGAAGGCGGACCGCAGCGCCGCGCCATTTTTTGCCAGGCTGCTTTGGCCTTTTACCAAGGCCATCCGGTTTGAAGCCCTGTCCGTCAGAGTCGCCGCCCGACGGAAGTTGTTTGCCGATATCGGCATCGACTTGCCGGCCAACGTGACCCCGGATCAGGATATCGCGCCGATCGCCTTGGCGGCGAAAAGAGCCCGCAGCATCGTTGCTGATTTGGAAGTGTCTCGCACCTATTTGCAACAACTCGACAAGCTGAAAGACGCCAAACAGCTTGAGGAAATCGCGCGGCAAGATGCCAGCCTGACCAAGCGCATCGCCGCTAACTCGACCAAGCTCTGGAGGCTTTGGCTACGCCTCCAGCCGTCCCGCTTGTCATCCGCCGAACGCGACCGGCTGGGCCGCTACACCGCAACTCTGAAGATGGTGATCGAAGCCGGCGACACCGGCGAACTGTCGAAACAGGCCTATGGCCAATATAGCCGCTTGCTGAAGGACGTTGGGCATTTGCTCCCGTGCTGGGCAGTCACATCATTATCAGCGCGCGGCCGCATTCCGTTCGATCCCGGCGCATTCGACATCGTTGTGTTCGATGAAGCCAGCCAGTGTGACATCGCATCGGCCCTGCCATTGCTCTACCGCGCGAAATCCGTCGTAATCATTGGCGACCCCAAGCAGTTGTCGCACATCAGCGGATTGCCGCGTGGCCAGGACCAGGCGATGCTCGACAAGTTCGGGCTGGTCGAAAGCCACCCGCATTGGGCCTATTCGTTCCAATCCCTGTTCGCCCTTGGCGCGACCCAGGTATCCGGCGAAGACATTGTTACCCTTGTTGATCACCACCGCAGCCACGCCGACATCATCAACTTTTCGAACCGGGAATTTTACGAAGATCGGCTCCGCGTTGCCACGCGCTATGACAATCTGAAAAGCCCAGAGCGCGATCAGCCCGGCGTTCGATGGGTCGACGTGAAGGGCCACGCAAGCCGCCCAGGCAATGGCGGTGCAGTCAATCGGCCCGAAGTCGAAGCCGTCGTCGATTGTATCCGGGACCTCGTGGTGGCGAAGGGGTATCGCGGATCGGTCGGCGTGGTGACGCCCTTCCGGGCGCAGGCCAATGCGATCAAGGAAGCGGTGAACAGGGACGACCAGTTGGCGGACTTACTCGCCAAACAAGACTTTATTGCCGACACCGCACACGGCTTTCAGGGTGATGAGCGGGACGTCATGCTGTTTTCGCCCGTGGTCGCCGAAGGACTCCCAGCCGGCGCCCTAGCCTTCCTTCGCAGCAACCCCAACTTGTTCAACGTCGCAATCACCCGCGCCAGGGCACAACTGATCGTTGTCGGCGACCGTAGCGCCTGCCTTCAATCGGACGTCGGCTACCTAAGCCGGTTTGCTGAATATGCTGACAATCTGGCGACAACCGAAACCGATAAAGTTTCGGAAAAAATATCGTCCGCCGGACCATCCTACCCAGCCGTAGCCCAACCCGAACTGGTGTCGGATTGGGAGCGCCTATTTTACGAAGCGCTCTACACGGCAGGCCTTCGCCCAATCCCCCAATATCCAGTCGAAAAATACATCCTCGACTTCATGCTGCTTGAGGGTGATCGACGGCTGGCAATCGAAGTCGATGGCGAAAGATATCATCGAAATTGGACCGGCGAACTTTGCCGTCGCGACCAAATCCGCAATCAACGCCTCTTCGAACTCGGCTATGATGTGATCCTGTTCTGGGTCTACGAAATCCGCGATGATTTACCGGGCTGTGTCGCAATAATTCAAAAATGGAAGATGGCGCACACGCAGTAGCGGCCCAGCCAACTCTCAGCGGAAATCAATACCAATGACGATGTCGACCAGGGCATTGCCGACTATGTGAACGAGCAGTTCGCCGAATTGACGGCGGAAGAGCAGGACTATGCAGAATACGACGCTGGACAAGAGGATTTCCCAGATGGCCCTGTCGACGGAACAGAAGATCGCACTGTCGGAACTGGCGACGATGGACGATCGCCTGCACCCTGAGACGCGCGCCAAGGCCAGCCGAACGGCCAAGAACCTCCGGGTGTTGCAGGCGCGGAAGGAAGCGGCGTCAAGGTCCAGTCAGAAGGGGGAGTAGCCGAGCGCGCCGAAGGCCAGCGGCGTTAATTCTTCCAACCAAGTCCTTATTGTGGCCGGCAGTTGGCATAGCAGTGCCAAGAATGCCATTTGCGCCAAAAGGTGGCCGCCCCGGCAGCGAACCAAAGGTTCCGGCATTAATGACGCTATCGGCACTGACCTGACCTGACCCCCTGATTCCATCCAGCGGGGGTTAGAGCCGGACTCAAATCGATCGTGGAGGAAAATCAGGGGGTCACGTCAGAGCCGCCCTCAAACCGAACTCCACATGCTTCCAAGATACAAAAACCGGACTTAAGGGTATAGTGTATGCGCATTCCTCGATCTCTGTTTTTGAGCGATATTGAAGCCGTTTTCACGGACCTCGAGGGCGCCGGTAGCTACCGGCCCAGCATCCCGGTTGAACACAAGTATGTCGCGACTGGCGGAGAGTGCTCTCTGGTCCAAGCGTATGTGACTTGGGCACAGCAAGAAACTGCGCCATCCTTCGAATTTGCGATCCAGGGTTCTCCTCCGGCAAGTGAACTCGTAAGCCGGCTTCCTACGATCGCGGCAGTTCTACTAAGTGACAACTATCGGGTGCCGCTGGGCGAGCCTTCCTCCGAGGCGATCAAGGAGGCAGCGCGGGTCCGGCTTAAACAGTTACAAGGTTACGAGCCCCAGCTCGGGTCACGCGGTCTGCAGGTGGAGATCATCTGCGCCGACCACCGGGGGCGAGCCTACCCTGTGACGTTCTACGACCGACCGACCGACGGTGAGCCGCGGATCAAGGCAGCCACCGCACTGCGGAACCTCGCCCGCCTGATCCTTGCCGAAACGATGCCGAACGAAACCGAGCGCGGCCTTACAGACGATCTGGTTCAGCCTATCAGCGAAGCCGTGCATGAACTCATTCGCAACACCGACGAGCACGCCCGCACCGACCTTGCGGGCAACCGGCTCGGTCGCTCACTGCGTTTGCTTCAGGCTCGCCGACACCTGGTCGGCTCCGAGGTGCTGAACCGCGTGGCGGCGGACGCTCCGGCGATCCAGGCTTACTGTCAGCGGCTGCGTCCCCCCGGTCGAGGCAAGCGGTTGCAACTGATTGAGATCTCGGTCCTGGACAGCGGTCCCGGCCTAGCTAGCCGTTATGCGGATCGAGGATTTGAACGCAGCGATCATGACGAGGAACTGGCCTGTGTTCGGGAATGCTTTGAGAAGAGCACCAGCAGTAAGCCGCGCAGCGGAGCTGGGCTGGGCCTTCCCAATGTGATTGCGCTTCTCCGCCGCAGCAATGGCTTTCTGCGCCTTCGCACTGGCCGCCAGTCGCTGTTTGCAGATCTCGGGCTCGAACAGGAGCAGGTGTACGGCGTCGCCCCGAACCTCCAACCTCTTGGGGCAACCCGCCTTACGGCAAGGGCGTCAGGAACCCTCTTCACCCTCCTCCTCCCGGTGGGTGGAGCCAGCAGTTGAGAAGCCTGTTTGCGTTCAGGGCGGAATGGCGCGCCTTAGGAGTGCCGGTGGAGGCGCTGGTCCTATACAATAGTACCACAGAGCTTGACGAGGCGGCGCTGCTAGGCACCGTCGATGACGAGATCCGCAGGGACCTACGGCCCGATGAGTTGATCATCGTCCTTCGCAACAGCACCGCGGCACAAAACCTGGCGGTGCTTCGGAACCCAGCGACGCTAGCCACTCTGCTGAGCCGCGTCGGGGAGCAATGCCATGTGCGCTGCCTGTTCTTCAATGAGCGAGGGTCGATTGCCAGTGCCGAAGTTCTTCAAGCAGGCTTACGTCAGAGTGATGCCACTCTGCCGGCCCTTGTTCGATGCGGTGTTACCGACATCTTCACTCGTCAGTGCGGCTTTGTCGAGGGAAGCGAAACCTACCACTTCCAGAACCCATCAGGGCGGCACACCGACCGGTTCATGCGGCTTTCCAACATCTTGGTTCGACAGGCCGAGATTTCGTTCATCGCCTTGTCGCTGCTACCGCTCGTTCCCGGCGACACCGATCAGGTCTATATAGACACTCCGTCGCTTTACGCAGTCATCTCCGCCATGAATGACCTGAGAGCGCCAGCACTTTCCCCATTACCTGCGGACAACTTCCGTTCCTACTTCGGCTTTGACGATTACGTGTTCGAGGATCCCAGGCAGTCTTTGGTCGTGATTTCGGCCTCGTCGAGCGGCAGCCTCGCGAAGGAGCTCGCAAAAAGAAACTTCACGGCGGACCGGATCGTCCACCTGCTTTACCTGGGCGAGGAAACGCAAGGCCGGACCATCGCGGTCGACCTAGCTTATGACAAGGCAGCCAATCCGAAGGGAGAGAGTTCCCTCCGCAAGACCTACGACAGTACCGAGGTTTGCCCATTCTGCAAAAATGGATCCCAGAAGATTGAGTTGCAGGGCGACCAGTTCGACGTGAGCCCACCGCAACCTAAGCCGATCGTTGTTCGTAAGTCTCATGCAAGCGACCGACTTCGCCAAACCTTCGAACGGCTAGTGGGCGCTGGAGCGCTGGAGACGACCACAGGGCACCTACACCACATCAACCCGAAACAGTTGCTGAAGCACAAGCCTTACCGGGATCGGCTCGAATACCTCATCCGCCGGCACGTGCCGGGTGGTGCGACATTCTGCATCCTGGCCGACCAAGCCTCCCAGCCACTTGGTGAGCTGGTTGCGGCAACCAGCAAGCAGACCCTCGCCTTCGTGCAAGCCCAGGGAAAAGGAGCGATCGAGGACATTCGGGGCAAACCCGGCTGCGACGGACCTATTCTGGTCGTTGCTTCGGCAGTTGGCAGCGGCCGTGTTCTGCTTGACATAAGCCGCGAGCTACGCACCGCAGCGCCAAATGCCGCGATCCTTTATCTCGTCGGCTTCGCCCGCCCAGACAGCGCAGAACGCCGCAAGATCCTTGAGCTAAATCTGATCTTCTCCAATCACCATGCTTCTCACGCCTTTGCGGTCGCGGATGAGCTGATCCTCCCGTCGGCCGATCGCGAAAATAGCTGGCAGCGCGAGCTGGAGTTTTTGGAGCAGACTGCCTCGGACTGGCCCGCGACCGAACAGACCTTCGTCAGCAGCAGGCAGGCCCGGCTCCTCAACTCAGCGACCCCGCTCATCGACGACCTGTTCGTCACCAATAAGCCTGGGCGCATTCTCGAGCTGCGGCCAGGATTTGCCTTTTGGCCCGAACATCTCTCGGGATCAAACCAGCAGAAGACTCAAGCCGACGTGTTCGCGACCGTATCGTCGGTCTTGCAAGGCTTGCGTACGGCGCCGCTCAGTTCGCCCGAGGCAATCCGTACTGGCTGGCTGCGGCAGACTTTAATCAATCCGGAAGTGTTCGGCCGCTTCAATGATGGCGTCATTCAGGCCTCGTTCCTGCGGGCTGCCCTTCCCTCGGAGCTGGATTACAGGAATGCCCCGGAGCTGAGCCGCGAAGCGGGCCGCCTAGTATTCAAGATCGTCGAGGGAAGCGACCTCGTACGCGGCGAAGGCGCGTACGAGTTCCTGCTTGCCCTCGCGACGCACCGCCTGCGGCTGCGGCCCGAGCATAAGAGCCAGATCTTTGGCGTTCGAAGTGTCCCGCGACGGATCAGAACCATGTTGAAGCTGCTGAAGCAACGCCCGGCCTAAGTACCCCCAACTAGTGTTTCCCGTACTGCCCGGACCGACCGTTTTCGGGAGGCGCCGAAGATTAGCCCAATGGCCGAGATGGGAGCGCAAAGCTGCCAAGCCACTCAAGAACAGGTGAATGGCAGCTTCTGTCGCAAGCAGCCGTTCAGAGATCGAAGCGAGAACGACCGAAACTGGGTCGGAAACAGCCTTTGCCGCCGCGGGCACAAAGCGTCAGACTTTAACCAATAGGGTATCGATGGTGTCCACCGCCCGCTTCGCGGCAAGCCGCCTCGCCGTCGATATCGAGGTCATCGAAGAACTCGCCGAACAAATGTAACCCGAGGACGGCTGCCCCTAGGCGGGCGATGGTAGCAATAGAAACACCCGGGCGTACTGGGAACTTTTTGACCTTGGTTCCAGCTGGTCATGAACGCCCGCTCCGCCTGGCCCGCAAAACGCCTTTCTTGACTGACAAAGCGCGCTGATAGACTGTCGATCCTCTTGGTAAGAACGAGACGGCTGGGGGTAATGTGCCGACTCAAGACAATTTTACAATGCTGAAGAGCTTAGGTTTGGCTGCTGAACATTGGAGCACTCGTATGCAAAAGCCGTCCATGGTAGCGAATGCTTCCCGGCAGAAGTGTTTTGTCGGCGCTTCACTGTTGATCTGCTTGGTGTTTTTGGCAAATACCGCGCATGCGCAGACCCAATCTTCCAACGCTACCGTACGAAATGCCGCAGACATCAACCATGGCTCCGTCATTGCCGAGTTACAAAGCGCGGCCTCCAAGGCTGATCGCGAACACGGACAACAAAGCGCTGAATATGCTACAGCACTGGCCGATCTCGCCGCCCAGTACCGCGATCTTAGCCGAGCGACGGAGGCCGAACCGCTCGAACGTCGCGTGCTGGCGCTCAGAACCAAAGTGCTTGGCGAGAAGCACCCTGATACGCTCAGCAGCCTCAACAGTCTGACCTTCGACCTTCGCGCCCTGAGCCGGGCGTCGGAGGCTGAGCCGCTAGACCGCAAAGCACTGGCGCTCCGCACCGAAGTACTCGGCGAGAAGCACCCTAATACAATCAACAGCCTCAACAGTTTGGCGTTCGACTTGCGCGCCCTAGACCGGGTGCCAGAGGCTGAGTCGCTCGATCGCCGTGCGCTGGCACTGCGTACCGAGGTGCTTGGCGAGAAGCACCCTGACACGCTCCAAAGCCTCAACAGCCTGGGGGCTGACTTTAGAAGACAGAATCGGCCGGGCGAAGCCGAGCTGCTCGACCGCCGCGCGCTGGCACTGCGTACCGAGGTGCTTGGCGAGAAGCACCCTGACACGCTCTACAGCCTTAGCAACCTCGGGCAGGACCTTGCACAGATGGGTCAGTTGAAGGAAGCTGAGCGGCTATCACGCCTCGCGCTGACCCTCCGTATCGCAGTGCTCGGCGAGAAACACCCAGATACGCTTTGGAGCCTCGACAGGCTGGGCTTTGTCCTCTGGCGCATGGGCCGCGCGGCCGAGGCCGAGCAACTCCTCCGCCGTGCGGTGGCGCTTCGCATCGAAGTGCTCGGCCAGAAGCACCGTTTTACAGTTGCAAGCCTCAACAACCTGGCGCTCGCCCTTTTGGCGCAGCCTTCTCGCGCTCATCTTGCTGTGGGGCTTGTCGCAAATTCAATTGCCCTCTCAGGCGATCGATCTGATTTGGGCAACTACAACCCACGTGAGGAAGCCCAGCAATCCCGTGATGCCGAAAGTACACGGTCCATCTACGCTCTGTTTGCAAACGCTGCTTGGGCCGCCGATCGGGCCACCAGTTCGGGTGCACCTACGCGGGCGTCGCTTTCTGTGGATCTTGACAGAATAGCTGAGGTGCGGCGCGCTGCGTTCGCCGCCTTGCAAGAAGTAATGACCGACACGACGACCGAGGCCGTGGCCCTTCAAGCCGCGCGGCGGGCGGCGCAATCGGCCGGACTGGAGCCCTTGGCTATTGAACGGCAGCGCCTGACAAACGAGTGGCGCGCCAATGACTTTGCGCAGAGCCAGGCGTTGGGCGAGGGCAGAAGCGAGGGACAGACTAGGCTTGCTGCGCTGCAAGATCGGGCGACTGATCTCGAAGCCGCCCTCGACGCGATTAACAAAAAGCTGCAGGTTAAAGCTCCCGATTATTTCGACCTGATTCGACCTCAAGCATTGGATCTGCCGACGGCAAAGCGCCTGCTTGCAGCGGATGAAGCGGTCCTGATGATCGTTCCGACAGGACTCGGAACCCATGTCATGGCGCTGACCCGCGACGGTCTTCTTTGGACCCGGGCAAGAATGAAGCAGTACGAGGTCGCCACATTGGTGCGCAGCATCCGCAGTGACATGTCGTCAGAACTTCGGCGCTTGGGGAATAACGTCACCGCCGGACTTGATCCCGGACTTGGCCGTTATGACCGAAGGGCCGCCTATGCGCTTTATCGGGAACTGGTGGAACCGGTTGCTAGCGCGCTCGTTGGGAAGCGGGAACTTTTCATCGCAGCCGCACATGATCTTGCTTCTTTGCCCTTTGGCCTACTAGTGACCGCGCCGCCGACAGGGGCTGATGACAGTGCAACCGATCTACGGTCAACACCCTGGCTGGCCGATCGCTTTGCCATCACCCAGCTTCCCTCGTTGCAATCACTTAGCTTTTTGAGGGTCCTGAGGCGTAGAGAGGCCGGGAGCAATGATAGCCCCTTTGCCGGCTTTGGGGACCCAAAGTTGGCCGCAGATCCCGAATCGGCACTGCGGTCCGCGCGACAACACGGTACCCGCGGTCATGGCGATGCGCCAACGGTGACCAGTCTTATTCAGCCTGGGCAAGCCCGAAGTGGGGGGGTGATCGCAGATGTAGAGAGCATAAGAAGGCTCGAATCTATGCCGGGAACAGCCATCGAATTGGCGCGGGTTGCGGAGGCAATGGGTGCCGACCAAACCGCACTTTGGTTGCAAGAAAGGGACACAGAAACGGCCGTGCGAACGCAGGACCTGTCGCGCGTGCGCATCCTGTCCATTGCCACCCATGGCTTTTTAGCGGGAGATGCAGGCGTGGCGGAGCCCGGTCTCGTGTTCACACCGCCAGCCGTTGCCACCGAGGATGACGATGGATTGCTGACCGCGTCCGAAGTCACCACGCTTCGGCTGAATGCAGATTGGGTCATTCTGTCCGCCTGCAACACGGCCGGGCCGGGTGGAAAGGGCGAACCCGGATTGTCGGGCCTTGCCCGTGCCTTCTTTTATGCCGGAGGCCGGTCCTTGTTGGCTTCACATTGGCCGGTGCGTGACGATGTGGCTCCTGACCTGATTGTCACGACACTACGGGCGCGGGAAGAGAACCCGAAAATGAGCAAGGCCGAGGCTCTGACAACGGCGATGGCGGCCATTCGCAACGACAAGAGCGATCCGTCTCGCGCTCACCCGTCAGCCTGGGCTCCGTTCAGCTTGATCGGCGAGAACCGCTGAGCAAACGGCAATGCCGGAAGGGCAACTTGCCCGACAAGGCGGGCTCCGCCGGATGGATACGCGCTACCGCAAGCTTGTCGAACTGCAGTTTCTCATGCCCGACACTGAATTCGAGCCGAATAGTGGGATCTGCGCAGAAGACCCCGGTAACAACACAGTGCTCACGATGACAGACGCGGGCAATAAGGCGCACGCACTCCTCCTCGATCTGGCGGCAACACCATTCAACTACGAGCCAAATGACCTCGGCGGAGATGCCGCCCCGCACCCTACCGACTCATGCTCGCCCCCTGTCCCCAACACCGCCGGGTTCACATCAAAGTTCGATGATTGCCGGCCCGGCGAACCGCCCTCGCGCGATGGCGCGGGTCGCAGCCATTCGGCATCGACCAGCAAGGCAATCGCCTCGTTCATCGCCGACACTTCACCGAGGCCGGGCAGTTTGGGCGGCCCGCGTCGGACCACGCGGGCGTTGATCGATGCCAAACCATTCTTGCGGATGAAACGGGCGAGTGTTGCCGCGTTGCGGTCCACCGGTCGCAGCGCAGCATCACCGAAGACACGCAACGCCATTGGCTTCGCATAATCTTCAGCGAAATTTATTACGGTTGCCAAAGTTTCCGCAGACACGACGCACGGCGCATCTGGCACATCGCCATCAGCCCAACGCAGCAATTCAACGACCAACGCCACGCGCAGCACCAGTGCGCCTGCTTTGCCATCCCAGCCCTTAAACAGTGTCCCCGCTTCGTCCGCAGTCGCGCCAGCATCCTGCTTCCATCGTTCAAACAGATCGGAACCACGCGGATCAAGCGGCAGCCGCATAGCCACCGGGTTGCCGTTCTCGTTAAAAGCCCAAGGCAGGCTTGCTAGACGCCGCATCACGCGTTCCAGGCGGCCCTTGTCCGCCAATCTGCGCGGACGCTGGAAAGGCACTTTCTCAGGCCAAACATAAAGAAAGCGTGCTGCCATGCCGTCGTCGTCGCCGCGAAGCAACGCGCTGGCCAATTTGTCCGGTTGGATGCCGCCAACGATCGAAACGCCGGTGAATGGCAGGACCAGCGGCCCGGTAGTGCGCCCCTTGCGGTCGACCGTCCATTGCGCGCCGGTCCATGATTGCAACCAGAAAGCCCGCGCATCGCCGCTGTACCGTTCGAAATTGGCCAACCAACCGGCAATTTCATCATGGGCATTGAGCAACCCCTGAGGATTGCCCTCCAAGGCGTCCCAAAGCGCTTCAGGCGTCGCATCCATAACCATCAGGCGAGGACGGGCCGGACGAGGCGGTTCGTTCGCAGCGAGAGGCTTTGGCGGGGTCGATTTGCCCTCCTTGACCGCCGCTTTTACCGCCCTTTCCCAGGCTTCATTCTCCATCATCGCGCGGGCGCGATCCGCTTCATAAGCTTGGGCAATCGGTGCAAACTCAACTGCCTTTTCGGCTTCAAGCGTCGCGATCGCCCCGATGAATTCGCCCAATGCAGGCGATTTGTTCGCCGAAGGATCACCAACGCATCCAACCCAAAGGATCGCCGGTTCAGCCCAATTCGAAGTCGCGAATGGCATGACCCTGCGCTTGCCGCCAATCAACGACGCCGCTGCCGCCAACATGCCCGCGCCGATGTAATCAACGGGCGCACCGGTCCCGTCTGCAAGGTCCGTGACCAGCGGCCACAGGTCGCCGAACAGTTCGGGTGGAAATGCTGGCGGCGAGCGGCGATTGAGCGCCAGCACCGCCATGTCGGGATTGCCCCAACCGTCCGGACGCGGCGGCTCTGTGAGCTGCTTGGCGCGCTCGGTGACGAAAGCGGCGGTCTGTTCGACAGTCCAACCTTCCGCCAACGCGTCAGCAGCGTCCCAACCTTTGGCGGCTTCCCATCCTGCCAGATCGACAAAAGCCACCGACGCTGCCCCAAGCGCTACCAGCCGTGTGGCAATGCGCCGCCCCGCCGCAATCCCCTCCGGATCATTGTCCGGCCAAACCAGCACGTCACGCCCCGAAAGTGGCAGCCAGTCGGTGCGGCCATCGGCCTTGCAGCCGCCGGGCCAACTTACGGTAGAATACCGGGGAAATAGGGAAGCCGCAGCATTGGCTGTCTTGCATCCCTCCACCACCAGCACTGGCTTTGCCGGGTCGGTCGCCAGAGTATCCAGGCCATAGAGCGGACGCGGTGTCGGGAAGCCCTTGGCACGCCAGCCGTCATTGCCGCACCACGTGACCGTCATCACGATCTTGTCCGGTCCAATCGGTCCGACAAAATCCCACCGGGCATCATAGCCCAGCAAGCGGCCCGCGCCGTCCCGATATGCCCAGGTTGCGCTAGGCGGTCCGTGTTTGGGGTGACGCCAGTTCATCGGGGACGCATCGTCCGGCACCGGCAATATTGGCACCGGATCACCAACCGATGGCGGCAGACCGACCGGGTCCGTGCTTGCAACAGCCGCTGCGACCGCGGCGATGGGATCGAAGGCGCTCATGGCCGTGGCTCCACGCCCAGGGCCGTCCCAAGCCGCGCCGCCGCTTCCGATTGCGAGCATCCCGCGACATAGGCGGCAAGGCTCACCAGATCGCCGCCACAGTCACCAGTCGCGAAATCGGCCCAGCGGCCTGTAACCAGATTGACCTTGAACGACCCCGGCGAATTGTCCCCACGGCACGGGTTGCGAACTACCCATTCGCGCCCTTCGCGCCGCCCACCGGGCAACATGGCTGCAACGACCCGACAGGCATTGGCCAGCGCCGCGCCATTCACCGTCGCAAACCAAAGAGCCATTCCAGATCGCCGTGCGTGCTGCGCAGCAGCAATTTCGGCAATTGCGTTCACGGTCACCACCGGTAACGCAGCCATCACTTAACCGCCTGCGACGTCGAAAGCGTCCGGCGTGCAGCCTTCCAGTCATCCAAATCGCTGGCCTCATATACCACGCGGCGCCCCAGTTTTAGATATGCCGGGCCACCGCCCGTGACCCGCAGTTTTTCCAGGGTCGAAACCGAAAGGCCCAGGCGACGGGCGGCACCGTCAGTATCAAGAACATCGTTTTCGTCAGCCATTTTCAAAGCCTTTGCTAGAAGCCGCAATCCGGTGCGACACCCAGCAAATGCGGGGTTTTCAGGCCTCGAAATAGATTGAGGGGTTTATCCGTTAACCCTTTAGGATTCGGGGTTTACGACCCCCACGGTTCCACTGTGACCGGCCATCAGCAGTGACGGTTTTCCAGGCCGTATTGAAAGCATTTGCTGAGACGTCGAATTTCTCGATTGCTTCAGCCATAATCTGACCGCGGGTGAGCACATCGGGCGAACTGCTATCCAACCTTTCCTCCAGCCAGGACGTCATGCGCTTCACAGCCGCCACTGTTGTCGCAGCCGTGATCGCCGCAACCTTCAACGCGCTATTCAGATCGGCACGAGCGACAAAGACACCAAGCCCGTTCATCCC
>JANPCA010000290.1:0-2207 GCA_031430715.1 Hyphomicrobiales bacterium
GTTGCACCTGGTGTCGGCCTGGGCGATCCGCCAGCGTCTGGTGCTGGCGCAGGAGGCGGTGAATGCGAAGTCCAACGAGATCACGGCCATTCCGCTGTTGCTGGAGCGGCTGCAATTGCGCGGCGCGCTGGTCAGCATCGACGCCATGGGCACGCAGGCGGAGATTGCCGAAGCCATTGTCGCGGGTGGCGGCGATTATCTGCTGACGCTAAAAGGCAATTGGCCGGCGCTGCACGCGGATGTGGAGATGTTTTTCGCCGATCCGCCGCCGGGCATGATCGAGGAGACGCATCAAACCGTCGATGGCGATCATGGCCGCATCGAGACGCGCAAGCACTTTGTCTGTTACGCGGTGGACTGGCTCGTTTCGGACCGGCGCTATCCCGGCGAGACGCGCTTTCCACATCTGGCGATGATCGGCGTGGTGGAGCGCTGCGTCGAGCGGGATGGAAAAACCACGCGCGAGCTGCACTATTATCTGTCCTCGGCCAAACTCGACGCGCAGGTTCTGGCGCTGGCGGCCAGAGCCCATTGGGGCATCGAAAACCGCCTGCACTGGGTGCTGGACGTGGTCTTTCACGACGACCTCGCCCGCCTGAGAACCGGCTATGGACCGCAAAACATGGCCGTCGTCAAACACATGGCCATGAACCTCGTCCGAAATCCCAGGGACAAGCACAGCCTGAAGAACCGCAGAAAACTCGCAACCCTGAGCCCTGACTATCTCGAGGAACTCATCCGCAAAAAACCGGCGTTAACCTGAAGCGATTCCCCTGCCGGCGGAACCCACGGTCACGCCATCGGCACGGCAGGAGGCCGCCGCGCCACGAACAAAGTCAGGCATGTGGGAAATATAAACAGGGCTTGAGGGAAACTTGCCGATATGACACATTGGCCGTGCCATGACGTCTAGTCAGCATATGCTGCCTGATCCCGTGTTGCAGGTCTGGCTGCGTGTTGAACCGACATCGGATGGCAGTCGCGCGTCGCGGAGCGGCGTCTCCGCTGCGTGACCAAAGCCGCAGTTGATCATCAAGACAGGAGCCGGTCATGCCCGTCAGCAAGGAACAGCGTCTTCGCCAGTATCTCGATCTCATCACGGGAGGCCGCGGCGCGGAGGAAGTCATCGCCACCGTCAGGGAACACGCCGGCACGATTGCCGAGTCCATGGCGCCACCGGCGGCGCCGATGGCCGAGGAGGCGCTGAAATCGGCGCGTGGAGCGCTCGAGGAACTGGCGATGGGCCGCGAGATCGCGCCGGACGCCATGGGCAATGTCGAGGCGATCATCATCCCGCTGCTCCGCCCGGTCTATGACATCGCCGGCGGCACGTTCAGCACCTCGGTGTTCGACGGCCCCGCAACGCCCGGTCACGCGCTGTGGACCAAGCTCACCACCGACGCAGCCCTCAAGAGCAGGATCGAAGCGGTGCTGCCGGCAATCGGCCGCATCGAGTTGCTGTGGACGACCGACATTCCCTATGGCGGCACCGGCTTCATTGTCGGGTCCAATCTGCTGATGACCAACCGCCATGTCGCGCAGATCTTTGCGCAAGGGCTGGGCGAGCGCAACTTGCGCTACATCAGTGGCCGAGCGGCCGGTATCGACTTCAAGCGTGACCGCGATGCGGGCCATGTCTTCACGATCAAGAGCGTCCGCATGATCCATCCCTATTGGGATATGGCAATCCTCGAGGCCGACGGACTGCCCCCGGGCATCGCCGTGCCGGCCTTGTCCATCGAAGACAGCCGCGACATGCTGCGGGACGAGATTGTCGCCATCGGCTATCCCGCCTTCGACAGCCGCAATCCCGCCGACGTGCAGGGCGGCATGTTTCGCAGCCGCTTCCAAGTCAAGCGGCTGCAGCCCGGGTTGCTGCAGGGACGGGGAGAAACGGACAGCTTTGGCAAAATCGTGCCGGCCGCGACGCATGACTGTTCCACATTGGGAGGAAATTCCGGCTCGGCGCTTCTTCACCTCGGCAGCGGAAAGATCGTCGGGTTGCATTTCGCCGGACGCTACCTCGAGCGCAACTATGCGGTGCCAACCGCGGCACTTGCGGCGGACAAGCGGGTGGCCGATCTCGGACTCAACTTCGCGGGATCGGCGAGCAGCAGCGGCAACGATTGGGGCGCCTGGTGGGACAAGGCCGACCGGGCCGCGGCGCCCGAGACGGCTGTTGCGGACGGCGGTGGCGCGGACGGTGG
>JANPCA010000291.1:0-15318 GCA_031430715.1 Hyphomicrobiales bacterium
GCCAACCGGGTCGACCAGATCCTCTCCAATCTGCTGTCCAACGCGGTCGGATTTTCAGCGCCCGGCAGCACGGTGCGCATGGGTGCGAAGCGCCTCGCCAACACCATCCAGTTCTGGGTGTCGGATTCAGGACGCGGCATCGAGCCCGAATTCCAGAAACAGGCCTTCGAGCGCTTCCAGTCGCGGCCCGTTCCCGGTGGACATCGCGGGCCGGGGCTTGGCCTGTCGATCGTCAAGAGTTTCGTCGAGCTGCACGAGGGCCAGGTGTCGCTGCTCTCCAAGGTCAGTCAGGGCACCACGGTGCTGTGCACCTTCCCCATCGACGGGCCGCAGGTACCCACCAGGCCGCCAAGCCCCAGCAACGAGTCGCGGAAACTGGCCTGAGCCGATGGGACTCCGCCGCACCATGCGTTTCGATTCCGTTGCGGCCCTTGAAGGCTTTGCCGCCGAACTGACGCTTTTTGCCAGGCCCGGCATGGCGCTGCTGCTGAAAGGCGATCTCGGTGCGGGGAAATCGACTTTTGTGCGCGCCTTTATCCGGGCGCTCGCCCCGGGCCAGGATTTCGACGTGCCGAGCCCCACCTTCACCCTCGTCCTGACCTATGACGAGACGCGCATTCCGGTGGCCCATGCCGATCTCTACCGCATCGGCTCAAGCCCCGAGATCGCCGAACTGGGTTTGGAAGACCTGCTGAAAACCCATGTGCTGGCCGTCGAGTGGCCCGAGGCCATGCTGGGATGGGACATCGCCGAGCGCTTGCTGATCGAACTGTCGGGCGCGGGCAATGTCCGCGATGCCGTGCTGACCGCCACGGGCGCCTGGGCGCAGGCGCTGGCCCGCAACGCGGCGATCAGCGCGTTCCTTTCATCGACGCCGTGGAAAGGTGCCAAGCGCCAGTACCTCGAAGGCGATGCCTCGTTCCGGCGCTATGAAACACTCTCAGGGCCTGGCCATGAGCTGATTCTGATGGACATGCCGGCCAGGCCCGACGGGCCGCCCGTCAAGGACGGCAAACCCTATAGCGCCATTGCCCACCTGGCCGAGGACATCCGCGCCGTGGTGGCCATCAATGCCGAACTCATCGCCAAGGGTTATCATGCCCCCGCGATGCTGGCCTGCGATCTGGCCCAGGGCCTGGCGATCACCGAGGATCTCGGCCGCAATGTCTATGGCGCCATGATGCTGGCGGGTGCTGCGATGCGCGAGCCGATGACGGCGGCCGTCGCGGTTCTGGCCCGCATCGCCGGGCAGGATTGGCCCTCGGAGGTGGCGGTCCCCGGCGGCGGCACCTATCATGTGCCAGCCTATGACATCGAAGCCCAGCTCATCGAAACCGACCTCTTGCCGAGTTGGTTCTGGCCGCACATCCACGGCACGCCGATACCGGCGGCGGCGCAGGCCGAATTCGAATCCCTGTGGCGGCGGCTTCTGCCCCTGACGCAAGCCGGACGGCGCGTGTGGACGCTGCGCGACTATCATTCGCCCAATCTCCTGTGGCTGCCGGAGTGCCAGGGCCTGAGCCGCGTCGGCATCATCGACACCCAGGACTGTCTCTTGGGGCATCCGGCCTATGATCTCGCCTCGATGCTGCAGGATGCGCGTGTCGGCATCGCCTTCGATTTTGCGGATGAGATCTATTCCCATTACTGCGCGCTCCGTTCGGAAGCCCCGGGCTTCGACCGGGCAGCCTTCGATATCGCCTATGCGGTGCTCGGCGCCCAGCGCGCCACCAAGATCCTCGGCATCTTCGCCCGGCTGTCGCGGCGCGACCAGAAGCATGCCTACCTGAAACACATGCCGCGCGTGTCGCGCTATCTTGAGCGCAACTTAGGCCATCCGCAACTGGCGGGCCTCAAAGGCTGGTTCGACCGGCACATGCCCGCGGCGGTCCGCGAGCGCCAGGGATGAAGCGCGTTGGCCATACCGCCATGGTGCTGGCGGCAGGTTATGGACAGCGCATGCGGCCGCTCACGCTCAACCGGCCGAAGCCGCTGATCGAAATTCGCGGCAAGCCGCTGATCGGCTACGGCTTCGACCGGCTGCGCGAGGCGGGCGTCAGTAAAGCGGTCATCAACGTTCATTATCTTCCCGGACAGATCGAAGCCTGGGCAAAGGCACAAACTGGCATCGAGACGGTCATCGCCGATGAGCGCGCTCAACTTCTCGACACCGGCGGCGGCATCGCCAATGCACTTTCCTGGCTCGGTCCCGACCCCTTTTTCGCCGTCAACAGCGACAGTTTCTGGATCGATGAGAGCACGCCTGCTCTTGAGCGGCTGCGCGCCTTCTGGGACGATGGCGGAATGGATTGCCTGCTCTTGCTCTGCCCGCTCGACCGGACCGTCGGCTATGACGGAAGCGGCGACTTCGTGCTGCTGCCCGATGGACGCCTCAAGCGCAGTACGTCCACGCCGGGCCTGCCGCTGGCCTATATCGGCGGCTATCTCGTGGCGCCCAGTCTTTTCGAAGGGGCGCCCCAGGGCCCGTTCTCGATGAACCTGCTGTGGGACCGCGCCATCGCCACCGGCCGCCTGTTTGGCTTACGGCACACCGGCATATGGCTGCATGTGGGAACGCCCGAGGCCATTGGCCTTGCCGAACGCGCCCTCGAGGCCTGAGCGGCCATGACGCCCCAGGAACCCAGGGTGTTCACCATCGCGCCGGACCGGCCCTTTCTTGAGGTGCTGGCGAAGGCCGTGCTCGGCGGATTTCCCCGAACGGACGGCGCCCCACCCGATGCCTTGGCACTGGCGCGCTGGACCATCCTGCTCCCCACCCGCCGCGCGGCGCGGGAACTTGAGGATATCTTTTTCCGCCGCACCGGCGGCAAGGGCCTGCTGCTGCCGAAGATCAAGCCGATCGGCGACATCGACGAGGATCTGCTCGGCGGCGATGATCCGTTGACGGACGATTTGGCCGGCAGCCCGCCGCCGGCGATCTCGCGCCCCGGACAATTGTTACTGCTCATCGATTTGATCGACGAGTGGGCGGCGCAAAACCCGCAGACCCGGCTGGCCGCCGAGATCGCGTCCGCCCCGCACCAGGCCCATGGCCTGGCCGTGTCGCTGGCGCAATTCCTCGACGGGCTCGAAACCGAGGATATCGACCAGAGCCTTATTCCCGGCCTCTACGACCTTGAGAATGCGCGGCACCGCGAGGCCATTCTCGAATTCCTCAACATCGCTCGGCAAGCCTATCCGGCCCGCCTGAACGCCATGGGCCGCATCGGCCCGCAGCAGCGGCGCTCGGCTATCCTGCGCCGCGAGGCCGCGCGGCTCAGCACCTCGCCGCCGGATGCGCCCTTTATCGCGGCGGGTTCGACCGGCACCATTCCGGCGACACGGGCGCTGCTCGCGGCCATCGCGCGGCTGCCCAATGGCGCGGTCGTCCTGCCCGGCCTCGATCTGAGGCTCGATGAGGAGAGCTGGACGGCGGCGGGCCCCACCCACCCGCAATTCGCCATGAAGCAACTCTTGGCCGCACTTGGCATCGCGAGGCCTGAGGTCCACGAGATGGCGGGCGGCGCTCCCGGGCCTCGCAGCTGGCTGGCGGGCGAGATGATGCGGCCCGCCGAGACCGCGCATCACTGGCGCGACACGCTCTCCGGCCATGACGGCACGATCGCGGACGCGATGGCCGGAGTCGAACTGGTCGAAACCCGCAACCAGCAGGAACAGGCCAGTGCCATCGCCCTCATTCTCCGCCAGAGCCTGGAAACCCAAGGCCTTACCGCCTGCCTGGTAACCCCCGACCGGCAATTGGCGCGGCGGGTGAAGGCCGAGCTGACGCGCTGGAACATCGCCATCGACGATTCGGCGGGCGAGCCGCTGATCGGCGCGGGCGGTGCGGCACTCATCAACCTCCTGCTGGAGGCGCTGCTTCAGGATTTCTCCAGTGCGGCGCTCTGTGCCTTGCTGCGCCATGTCATGGCAACATTCGGCGCGGCGCCGGACCGCGCCCGCCGCGCCGCCAGCATCATCGATCTGGCCCTGCTGCGCGGCGGCACGGGCGCCCCCGATATCGCCGCCCTGCCCCACGCCTTGCGGCTGGCCTCCAGCGATACGGCCAATGGCCATCTGCTGACGCGGGCCATCACGGCGGAGGAGTGGGACAGCGCCATCATTCACGCCACGCGCATAGCGGAGGTCCTCGACCCCCTGCGCCGCGACAAGCCGGATACCCTGGAGCGGCATCTCGACAGGCTGGTTGCGGCTTGCATGGCCATGGCCGGGGAGCGTCTCTGGGAAGGCGAGCCGGGCGCCTTGCTGGCGGAGGCCGTTGCCCTGCTCAAGGTGGAATCGGCGCATCTGAAAACCTGCGGCCTGCAGCGCGCCGCCGTCATCATCCGCCACCTGTTGCAAGGCCTGCCATTGCGCCAGCAACAGCAGGGCGTGAACCCGCTGGCCATCCTCGGCCTCCTGGAGGCCCGGCTGATGCGCCCTGGCCTCGTGGTGCTGGCCGGACTGAACGAGGGGGTGTGGCCCGCCTCGCCCGATCCCGGCCCCTGGCTCAACCGCCCGATGCGCGACATCCTCGCCATGAGCCAGCCCGAGCGCGGCATCGGCCAGACCGCCCATGATTTCGTCCAGGCTTTCGGCTGTAGCCAAGTGAAGCTGGTGTGGCCGCGGCGCTCGGGCGATGCGCCGGTCACGCCATCGCGCTGGATCCTCCGTCTCCAGATGATTCTTAAAGCTGCTGGACGCAAAGAGCTGTCCGGCGCGGTCTCGCCCTGGCAGGGGCTGGCGCGGCGGCTGGCGGAACCCGGCGCGGTGACGCCCGCCGCCAAGCCAAGGCCGCGCCCGCCCGTTGCACTGCGCCCCCGGCAGCTCAGCGTGACCCGCATCGAGACCCTGATCCGCGACCCCTACGCGATCTATGCGCGCTATGTGCTGAAGCTGCAGCCGCTGGACGCCGTCGCCAACGATCCCGATCCGGCCCGGCGCGGCATGATTTTCCATGGGGCCATCGGCGATTTCATGAATGCCTATCCCTTGGCGCTGCCCGCCACGGCGGCGGCGGAACTCATCGCCGCCGGCGCGCGGCATTTCGCACCTTTAAGCGATTTTCCAGCACTCACCTCGTTCTGGTGGCCGCGATTCCTGCGCATCGCCGCTTGGATCAGTGCCCAGGAACCGGAACTGCGCCAGGGTGTGGCGCGGGTGATTGCCGAGGTGGCGGGCGCCACCCGTTTCGAGATCGGGGCTGAGCCCTTCACGCTCACCTGCCGGGCCGACCGCATCGATCTCCTGACCACGGGCGAAGCCCGCATCATCGATTACAAGACCGGAACGCCGCCGAGCAAGACTCAGGTCGAGGCGGGCCTCGCACCGCAGCTCACCCTGCAGGCGGCCATCCTGGCGGCGGGCGGCTTTCCCGGTATCGGTGCAAGGACGGCACGGGCGCTTACTTATATCAAGCTCAGCGGCGGTGAACCGGCGGGCGAGATCAAAACCGTGGCCCTGGGGCCAGAGATCACGGCGCTCGCCAACGCCCACCTGGCGGGCCTGAAAACACTCCTTGCGGCCTATGCCTTGCAGCCCCAGGCATATCTGCCGCGTGCCGTGGTGATGCGCGAGGATGATGTGGGCGACTACGACCACCTGTCGCGCTACCGCGAATGGGCGCTGTCGGACGGCAAACCATGACCCTCAATCCAAGAGCCAGTGCCAGGCAGCTCCAGGCTTCGGACCCCAAGGCCACGGCCTGGGTCAATGCCAATGCCGGTTCCGGCAAGACCCATGTCCTTGTCGACCGCGTCATCCGCCTGCTGCTTGACCATGCCGATCCTGCGAAAATCATGTGCCTGACCTTCACCAAGGCGGCGGCGGCGGAAATGGCCAACCGGCTGTTCGAACGCTTGAGCGAATGGATCGCCATTCCCGACGCGGCACTGGTCAAGGCGCTCGAGGGCCTGGGGCAAAGCCGGCCGGACGAAAGCCTGCTGCGGCGGGCCCGGCAACTGTTCACACTGGCGCTTGAAACGCCGGGCGGGATCAAGATCCAGACCATTCACGCCTTCTGCGAGCGCGTGCTGCAGCTCTTTCCGGTCGAGGCGGGGATCGTGCCGCATTTCACCATGCTGGACGAGCGCGCCGCCCACGAGCTGCTGCGGGCCGCCCGCGACGCCGTGCTGCTCGGCGCGCAGGTAGCGCCCGAGTCGGAGCTTGGACAGGCGCTCCACGATGTGGCGGTACGGGTGCAGTCCGATGGCTTCGACCAGCTTCTGAGCCAGCTCCTGTCGGAGCGCGCCAATCTTCATGATGTGCTGGAGCCCGGCCGCGGTGCTGCCATGGCGCAGGCCTTGTTGCGGCACCATTTGGGCGTGGCCGATCATGAGACTCCAGCCTGGGTCACCGCCTCTCTTGGGCTCGACCGCAAACGCCATGGCGATTTTGCCGTGGCGCTGGCGGGCGGCAAGGGAACCGATCTCGAACGGGCTGCGGTCCTGCGCGAGGTCTTAGGCCAGCCGGACGCCAGCCTCCTGAATCTGCGCGGCTTCTATCTCACCAAGGCGGACGAGCCGCGAAAGTCCGTCGCTAACAAGCCGGTCAAGGACCGGAACCCCTGGCTCGACGATTTCGTAGGCGAGGAGCAGAGACGGCTGACCCTGGGTCTCGGCAAGCTCGCCGATCTCGAACGCATTTCGGCAAGTCTCTCGGTGCTGCGCATCGGTGCCGCCATCGTTGCCGCCTTCGAGCAAGCCAAGCGGCGCCAGGGCGCTTACGATTTCGACGACCTCATCATCCGCACCGCCGAATTGCTGGGCGAGCGGCCCGATGCCGCCTGGGTACTGTTCAAACTCGACGGCGGCATCGAGCATCTCCTCGTCGACGAGGCCCAGGACACCAGCCCGGCGCAATGGAACATCATCCGGGCCCTGACGGACGAGTTCTTCGCCGGGGCCGGCCGTCACGGATCGAAGCCGCGCACTGTCTTCGTGGTCGGCGACCGCAAGCAGTCGATCTACAGTTTCCAGGGGGCCGATCCCGGTGTCTTCGAAATCGTTCATGACGATTTCGAACGGCGCGCCCGCGACGCGGAGCAACCGTTCCGCGATGTCGATCTGACCGTTTCCTTCCGTTCGGCGCCCGAAATCCTTGACGCCGTCGATGCGGTGTTCAAGCCGGGCAGCATGGCCCGTTCCGGACTCGACGGCCGCTTGGCCCGCGACTGGCTGCATGAATCGAATAGGCGCCAGGCGCCGGGCGTGGTCGAAGTCTGGCCGTTGACCGAGCCCGAGGACGAGGAAGTTTCCGATCCCTGGCAGGCGCCCATCGACCGCGAGCCTTCGCATTCGCCGCGCCGCAGGCTGGCCAGGTATCTGGCCGAAACCATCAAGGGCTGGATCGGGCGCCGCATGTTGCAGCCGGAAGGGCGTCCGGTAAGGCCCGGCGACATTCTCATTCTCGTCCGCCGCCGCAACAGCTTCTTCGATGCACTGATCCGCGCCCTGTGGAATGCGCGTGTGCCGGTGGCGGGCGCCGACCGGCTGAAGCTCGCCGAGAATATCGCGGTGCTCGACCTTCTGGCCCTGGCGCAATTCTCGATCATGCCCGAGGACGATCATGCGCTGGCCTGTATCCTGAAGAGCCCCATCCTTGCCGAACCCTTAAGCGAGGATGGCCTGCTGGCCATCGCGGCCAACCGGGCGCCAAAATCTCTTTGGCAGAGTCTGCGGCACAGCCCCGATGCCGGTTGCCGGGCCGCCGTGGCGGCACTCGAGCCGCTGATGAAAACCGCCGCCGCCGCACGGCCATTCGAATTCTTCACAGAGGTTCTCAACAGCGCCCGGGCGCGTTTCCTGGCGCGGCTCGGCAGCGAGGCCAATGACGCCATCGATGCCTTCCTCGACATGGCGCTCGGCTACGAGGAAAGCAACGGCTCCTCGCTGGCCGGTTTCGTCAACTGGTTCGAGGGCAGCGAGGCCGAGATCAAACGCAATATGGAACAGGGCACGGGCGAAGTGCGCATCATGACGGTGCATGGCGCCAAGGGCCTCGAGGCGCCGATCGTCATCCTGCCCGACACGGTTGCGGTGCCCGATCACACCACGCAGACACCGCTCCTCATGCTGGAGGCCGGAAATGGCAGGGCCAAGGTGCCGCTCTGGCCGGCGCCCAAGCTCTTCCAGTCAGACAGTCTCGCCGCCCTCAAAGCGGCGCGGCAAGACCTGCAGACCGCTGAATACCACCGCCTCCTCTATGTGGCCATGACCAGGGCGCGCGATGAACTCTATGTCTGCGGCTACGCTGGCGGGCGCGCCCTGCCGCAGGACTGCTGGTATACGGCGGTCAGCACCGGCCTGGCGCCGCTTCTCACGGAGATCGCCGAATATCCCGGCCAGCGCTTCGGCGCGGCACCGGTCCAGGCGCCCTCCGCCGTGGCTGTTGATGCGGTGGAAAGAATGCCATTGCCAGACTGGGTGTCCAGGGCGGCGCCGTCCGGTCCGCCGCGACCGGCGCCGGCAGCGCCGCGCTCCGAGGCCCGCACCGCCCGGCGCGTGGCGCGCGGCATCCTCATCCACCGCATCCTGCAGCACTTGCCCAGCCTGCCGGCAGCCGCCCGCGGCGCCCACATCGCCCAGGCCGTGGAGCGGGCGGGGCATGAGCAGGCTTTGGCGGCGGAGCTGACGGCCCTGACGCTCGATCCCGTCTTCGCCGAGGTCTTTGCGGAGAACGGCATCTCCGAGGTGCCGCTGATGACCGGCGTCCAGGGTCAGGCGCCGGAGCGGCGGCGCATCGACCGGCTGGTGCCCACCGCCCATGATTTCCTCGCCGTCGACTACAAGACCGACCGCAACTGGCCCAGCTGCGTGGCCGCGGTCAATCCGGACTATCTGGCGCAGCTGGCCTCATACCGGACCGCCTTGCGCCTCATTCATCCCAACGTGCCGTTGCGCTTGGGCTTGTTGTGGACGGAGGCACCGCACCTGATGATCATTCCGGATGCCATCCTTGATCAGGCCGCGGATCAGCTTCCCATGAGCCGCCCTTGACCCAGGGGGCGGGGACACCTACCTTCACTCACAACCGAAGCTGGCGAATCCCGCCTTTCTCTGAACGAGGTACTCGATGTCAACCCACAAGGTTTCCGACGCATCCTTCGAGCTGGATGTGCTCCAGTCCGACACGCCGGTCGTCGTCGATTTCTGGGCCGAGTGGTGCGGACCCTGCAAGATGATCGGCCCGGCCCTGGAGGAAATTGCCTTGAGTCTTGGTACCAAGGCCAAGATCGTCAAGGTCAACATCGACGAAAATCCCGGCACGCCTTCCAAATATGGCGTGCGCGGCATCCCGACGCTGATGGTCTTCAAGGGCGGCCAGGTCGCCGCCACCAAGGTGGGTGCGGCGCCCAAGAACCAGCTGCAGGCCTGGATCGAACAGTCGATCTGAGGCGCTATTCCTCGTCAAAGCGCGAGGCCACCAGGGCTTCCAGCGCGGCGATGGCCTGTTCCGCCTGGGGCCCCGAGGCTTCTACCATGATGGACGTGCCCATGGCGGCGGCCAGCATCATCAGGCCCATGATCGAGGTGCCGGGCACGCTTTGGCCGTCGCGGCTCACCGTGATGTCGGCATCGAAGCCTTCGGCGCATTTGACGAATTTGGCCGAGGCGCGGGCGTGCAGCCCGCGCTGATTGACGATGGCCATTTCGCGGCTCAGTGCAGGCACGTCAGTCTCCCAGAATCTGGCTCGCGACGTTGATGTATTTGCGGCCGGCGTCCTGGGCGGCGGTGGCGGCCTTGTCGAGGGCATAGTCCTTGCGGACGCGGGCCAGCTTGACGAGCATTGGCAGGTTGAGGCCGGCCACCACCTCGACACGGCCGATTTCCAGAAGCGAGATCGCAAGGTTCGAGGGCGTGCCGCCGAACATATCGGTCAAGATGATGACGCCCGATCCCGCATCGGCCTTGGCGACCGCCGCCGCGATGTCGGCGCGGCGCATGTCCATCCTGTCGTCGGCACCGATGGCAATGGTCTCGATGGCCGATTGCGGACCGACGATATGTTCGAGTGCAAAGAGGAACTCCTCGGCCAGACGGCCGTGGGTGACCAGAACAAGACCGATCATGGTGACACAGAAACTCCGCGCTCCCGCAGGTTGAGGGTTGCGCACAATGCCCGGAACACAATGGCGATGCAATACGCCACTCAAATCCGCTCGAGATGGTCGAGGGCGGCCCGGATGCGGGCCGGCGCCGAGGCGAAACCGGGATCGGCGCGGACCAGCGGCAAGCTCACGCCGAGACATTGAAACGGCGCAACGGACTCCTCCGGCAGGCGTTCGATGCCTCTGGCCGGCGCGAGTTCCACGGCGAGGACGAGGGGCACGGCCTTCATGGCGCCGACCGTCACGATGCCCAGGCCCCGCACTTCGAGCAGGCCTGCGAGAATGGCGGGTGCGGATGCGATGAGGCTGCTGCCGGAGCGTTCGATCACCACCTGATCGTCGGCCACCAGCCGCGCTGCCCGAAGCCTGCCCGTGAGGCCGTAACCCGGCTGGTCGATAAGGCGCAGGACGAGATCGGACTTGCCCGCTCCGGGCGCTCCGAGGATCAGGACGCCGCGGCCGCCGACCGACACGCAACTGCCATGGAGAGTCAAGGTTTCAGCCATCGATCAAGGCGGGAATGCGAACCACGAAGCGCGCCCCCAGCAACGGCCGTTCGCCGCCGGCGGTGGCCCTGCCATAGCGGTTCTCGGCCCAGATGCGGCCCTTGTGGGCCTCGATGATCTGCTTCGAGATCGACAGGCCGAGCCCCGAGTTGGAGCCGAAACTCCCCTCCGGCCGGTCGGTGTAGAAGCGTTCGAAGATGCGCTCGAGATTATCGGGCCGGATGCCCGGACCACAATCATCGACACGGAATTCGACGCCGCCGCCGGTCCTCCGTATACGGACGGTCAGCCCGGTGCCGGGCCTGGTGAAGGAGCGGGCATTGTCGATCAGGTTGCGCACCACCTGGCCCAGCCGCGAATCATGGCCCGACACCAGATAGCCCCGCGCCGGATCGATCGAGACCGGCAGCTTGGCCTTCTCGAACTCGATCCCGGCCTGCTCCGGTTTCCGCGTGTCGTTGGCGTAGCGCACGATGGTGTCGAGCAGTTGCGCCAGGTCGACCTCGTGGGTCTCGGCCCTGGCCAATTCGGCATCGAGTCTCGAGGCATCGGAAATATCGGTGATCAGGCGGTCGAGGCGCTTGACATCATGCTTGATGATTTCGGAGAGGCGCTGGCGCTGCTCGTCGTTCCTGGCCAGGGGCAGGGTCTCAACCGCGCTGCGCAGGGAGGTCAACGGGTTCTTCAACTCGTGACTGACATCGGCCGCGAAGGCCTCGATCGCCTCGATGCGGTTGTAGAGGGCGTTGGTCATGTCGCGCACCGCGCCCGACAGATCGCCGATCTCGTCGCGCCTCGACGTGAAATCCGGAATTTCCACGCGCCGGTTGACGCCGCGCCGGATGCGCTCGGCCGCCGCCGCCAATTTGCGCAAGGGGAGTGCGATGGTGCTGGCCAGCAGGATCGAGAGCAGGATGGTCACCAGCGCCACGAAGCCGAAGGTCATGAACACCACGCGGCGCTCGGCCTTCAGCACATCGTCGATTTCACCGCCCGTGGTGGAGAGGACGAGTGCCCCCAGCACGGCGCGGAAACGCTGCACCGGCACCGACACCAGGACGATGATCTGCCGCCGGTCGTTGAGGCGCACCACGCTGACCGTGGCGCCGTTGAGGGCGGCGGCCACCTCCGGAAAGTCCTTGCCGTTGTCGAGGCCATATTCGGTCTGCACCGGATAGTCATAGGTGAAGGCCCAGATCAGCAGGCGGTTCCACAGGCGCGACAGCAGATCGCCATCGCCGTCCTCGATGGGCGGCAGGTCGGACTGGATGATGTCGCCGCGGCTGTACAGAAAGCGGCTGTCGACCACCAGGTTGCCGTCCTTGTCGATGATCCGTGCACGGACGGTCGTGTTGGCGAGCAGGCGCTTGAGGATGGGTCCGGCCGATTCCGGATTGATCGGGAAATCCAGGCCGCTCAATTGCTCGGCATCGGGCAGCGTGTCGTCGGGAGGGTCGTCGAAGGAGTCCGGATCGATGACGATCGAGCCGGTATCGACGGTGGCGGAGCCGGCGATCGCGGCGGCGATGATCTGCGCCTGAGTGGTGAGGCTCTGCACCCGGGCGTCGATCAGTCCCTGGCGGAACTGGTTGAAATAGAGGATGCCGGTGACCAGGATCACCAGGCCCAACAGGTTCAGGAGGACGATGCGGCTGGTCAGGCGCCGCGGCGCGAACCGCCACAGGAGCCGGCCCATGGACAGCCGCGTTCCGCCGCTCTCAGCCGTTTCCGCCGCATCGTCGCTATCGCTGCGCTCGGGGGCTTCGGGCGTCTTCACCTTGTCCAGCATGATCGCCTTCTGGCGTTACTGCTCCTTGAAGCGGTAACCCACGCCATAGAGCGTCTCGATGCCGTCGAAGGCCTCGTCGACGGCGTTGAACTTCTTGCGCAGGCGCTTGATGTGGCTGTCGATGGTGCGGTCGTCGACATAGACCTGGTCGTCGTAGGCGGCGTCCATCAGCGCGTCGCGCGACTTGACGATGCCGGGGCGCTGGGCCAGCGACTGCAGGATGAGGAATTCGGTGACGGTCAGCGTCACCGGCTTGCCGTCCCAAGTGCAGGAGTGGCGGTCCGGGTCCATGGCCAACTTGCCGCGCTCGATGACCTTGGCCGCCTCGGCGGGTGTGGCGCCGGGCTCGCGGTTCACCACGCGGCGCATGACGGCCTTGACGCGCTCGACCAGCAGGCGCTGGGAGAACGGTTTCTTGATGAAATCGTCGGCCCCCATCTTGAGGCCGAAGAGCTCGTCGATCTCATCGTCCTTGGAGGTCAGGAAGATCACCGGCATGTCGGATTTCTGGCGGATGCGGCGCAGCAGTTCCATGCCGTCCATGCGCGGCATCTTGATGTCGAAGATGGCCATGTCGGGCGGATTGTCCTGCAGGCCCTGGAGGGCGGCGGCACCGTCGCTGTATTTCTGAACGGAGTAACCCTCGTTTTCTAGGGTCATGCCCACCGAGGTCAAAATGTTGCGGTCGTCGTCGACCAGTGCGATCGTCGGCATTTTCTTGCTCATCCTTGTCTAAATTCCTTCTCTGGCACTAGGGGCGGAACTGGAACAAAATGTGGCGGAGATGATAAGGCGGTTCGGTGTGGAATGCGAGGTGATAAGATGGCGGGCTTGCGGAGCTTCAGCGGAGACGAGGCAAGGCTTCTTCTGCGGCGGGCGCGCACTGGAACACTGGCGAGCCTCAACCGCGGGGACGGCATTCCCCATGCCTCGCTGGTGAATGTTGCGACCGATGTGGCCGGTCAGCCGCTGATCCTTGTGTCAACGCTGGCCTGGCACACGAAAAACCTGCTGGCCGATCCCCGCGCCAGCCTGATGGTGGCCGAAATTCCCGCTTCCGGCGACGCCCTGACCGGGGCCCGGGTGACGGTGATGGGCCGCTTCGAGAGGGTGAATGATGCGGCGCCGCGCCGCCGCTACCTGGCGCGCCACCCCCAGGCTGCCATGTATGCGGACTTCGGCGACTTCGCATTCTGGCGGCTCAAGCCGGAGCGTGCCCATGCCGTGGCGGGGTTCGGGCGGATCGAGACATTCGAGGCAAATGAGGTGTTTCCATCAGTTCCCGAGATGGAAGCGCTGGAGGAGAGCGCCATCGCGCATATGAACGGGGATCATGCCGATGCCGTGGAACTCTATGCCGCGCGGCTGCTGGGGGCCGAGACGGGTGACTGGACCGTCGCCGCAATCGACTGTGACGGTTGCGATCTCGTTCTTGGCGAGATCAGCCTTCGGCTCGCCTTCGAAACACCGGTATCCAGCGCCGCCGATTTGCGCAGCACTCTCGCCGCGCTGTCGGCCAGGGCGCGGGCCAGATGAACTGCTAGCGGCGCCAGATTGGCGGGCCGCTCACAAGGGACTGAGGACGCCCACGGCCTCAGGGTCTGGCGTGCCCTCATCGCCGCCCGCACCCGGGTGAACATCGGCGCCGCTGACCCACACGCTGAAATTGGGCGAATGAACGTCGATGTCGTTGGGCACGTCGATCAGGATCCAGGAGAAATGCTCGGCAGGCGGCACCGAGACGCCGAAATAGGCGCCATATTCCGCACCCAGCATGTCGCCGGTCATGAACCTGGCGCGCCGCCCGGCAGCGATGGTTCCGAGGCCCACCGTCTCATCGAAGGTTTCGGCATAGGCGCGCGACAGATCGGTGAAGAACCACAGACTGCTTTCCCAGCCGCCGCCCGATGCCGGACTGCCGCCATTGGCCTCGAAGGCGATGATGTCGGCCCTGGCCAGATCGGCGTCGCTGACCCCCAGGGCCTTTGCCAGGCCGCGATAATTGAGTTTCCGGGTGAAACCGCGCAGCCACAGGTCATGGAAATCGCTGATGCCCGCGAACTGGCCATTGGGCCTGCCCAAGGCATTGCCGGGTGTCACCGCATTGCGGTCCAGCAGTTCCGTGGACCACATGATGACGGCATCGCCTGGCGCTGCCATGGCGGGCGGGGAAACCGTTGACACCGCAAGGAGTGCGGCGGCGGCCAATCCAAGTGTCCTGAACGGCATGGAAAACCTCATGTCATGGATGTTAATGCCCCTGGCAGAAGCTGACGCAGGCCAAGCGGAAATTCAAGTCAAATCTGACGATGAGCCAGACGCGATGCATGATGTGAATAACTCAAATTTTTGACTTACGATACCGCAGTAATCTGAGCTGAAATTAGCTTTCGTGCATCATTTTACTTGCATGGCAGCCATGCCTGACCGTAGGTTCCAGGCCATCAGACCGCCAAGGAGCCCAGCCCATGGATACCGCCACCGACGATCGCATCCGTTCCGAACTCGGCCGCTTGGGTCTCAAATGGGTTCACCGCATCTCGTGGAATGCGCCGGCCGCGGTGCTCTACGAAGCGGCGGTGGCGCGCGGCGAGGGCCTCGTCGCCCGCGGCGGCGGGCTGGCGGTGTCGACCGGCAGCCACACGGGCCGCAGCCCCAATGACAAGTTCGTGGTCAGGGACGAGAGCACCGAAGACACCATCTGGTGGGACAACAACAAGCCCATGAGCCGCGGCCATTTCGAGACGCTCAAGAGCGATTTTCTGGCCCATGCCCGGCTCAAGACGCTTTACGTGCAGGATCTGCTGGGCGGTGCCGATCCCGCATTCGAGCTGCCCACGAGGGTCGTCACCGAACATGCCTGGCAGGCGCTGTTCATCCAGCATCTGCTGATTGCGCCTAAGTCCCATGACGG
>JANPCA010000292.1:0-3658 GCA_031430715.1 Hyphomicrobiales bacterium
GGAATCCTTCATCGGCGGCCCTCTGGCGCTGCTCAGGAACGGCGACATCGTCAAGCTCGATATCCCCAACCGCTCGATCGGCATGGCTGTCGATGACGCCGAACTGGCGCGCCGCAGGCTGGCGTGGAAAGCGCCGGAGCCGAAAGCGGGCAGGGGCTACGGCTGGATGTTCGCGCAGCACATCGAGCAGGCCGACAGTGGCTGCGATTTCGATTTCCTGCTCACGGCCCATGGCGCCAGCGCCAGGGAGCCCGACATTTATTGAGTTGCTCAGGCGGGAAGCAGGCGCGACAGCCAGATGGTGATCGCCGCCACCCCGGCGGTTAGCGCTGTTCCCCAGGCCATGTCGATCAAGGCGATCTTCAGGGTGAAGCCCTTCATGACCGCCAGGTTGGTCAGGTCATAGGTGCCATAGGCCACCAGTCCGAAGACCGCGCCATGGAGAAGGGCATGGCTCACAGACTGGGCCTGATGGGCCGGGATCAGCACCATGATCAGCAATCCGGTGACGTAGAGCGCGTAGAAGGCGCCCGCCGCCGCGAAGTTTGGGCTGCCGCGCAGCAATATGCCGATTTCGTCCACATAGAAGCCGCGGCCGATCCACAGGAGCCAGATCATATCGATGATCAGAAACAGCAGAGCCGCGATGATCCACAGCATGATCCACAGTGTCATCGCGTTCTTTCCGGTTGCCATGAGTTCGTTACGCGCCCGCCGTCCGAAGGATCACCGGCGCTGCCCGCACTTGCGGAAACCGTTAGAGTTCTGCAAACCTTGGGAGCCCCCGTCCACCTGGAATGAGCCCGATGCCCCGGTTTTCCGCCAATCTCTCCATGCTGTTCACCGAGCTGCCATTCCTCGAGCGTTTCGCCGCCGCGGCACGGGCGGGGTTCCGCGGCGTTGAATATGTTGGACCCTATGATCATCCGGCGGAGCAGATCGCCGGGCTCCTGAAAGCCAATGACCTGACCCAGGTGCTGTTCAACATGCCGCTCGGCAACTGGGCTTCGGGCGAGCGCGGCATCGCCTGCCTGCCGGACCGGGTGGGCGAATTCCAGGATGGGGCCGAGACGGTGATCCACTACGCCAATATTCTGGGATGCAGGCAAGTCAATTGCCTGGCCGGCATCAGGCCGCCGGGGTTGAGTGCCGAAGACGCCGCGCGGACTTTCATTCAAAACTTGAGGTTCGCCGCTGAAAAGCTTGAAGCGGCGGGCATTTTACTGATCACCGAGCCAATCAACTTCCATGATATTCCGGGCTTCTTCCTGAATCGCTCCGCCCAGGCCATGGCGATCTTCGATCGGGTGGGTCCGGCCAATCTGACGCTGCAATACGACATCTATCACATGCAGCGCATGGAGGGCGAATTGGCTCTCACCATCGAGCGCCTCCTGCCGCGCATCGGCCATTTCCAGATCGCCGGAAACCCCGGCCGCACCGAGCCGGACCGCGGCGAGATCAATTATCCGTTCCTCTTCGACCTCATCGACCGCTTGGGTTACACGGGATGGATGGGGGCCGAATACCATCCGGTGGCTGGCACCGAGGCGGGTCTCGGCTGGTTGAGGGATTGTCAATGACGGAGCGGCTGGCAGAAGTCCTGGCAATGATCGACGCCGCCAATGGGCAAGACCCCACGGGTCGGGCCCTCTTCTATGGCCAGCGCATGTCGGCCGCACTTCAGGGGTTCGCGCCCGGAGCCTCCGAACCTCTACGCATCGCGGCGCGGGCCCAGCATATCGAGCGCTGGACCGTGCCGCGTGGCAGTTACCCGGAAGGCCGCATCGCCTATCTCACCTGGCGCAAGGATCTGCAGAGGATGCATGCCAGGCGGGCGGGCGAGATCATGGCGGAAGCGGGCTATCAACAGGGCGAAATCGATCGCGTGGGCGCGCTTCTGCGCAAGGAGCGCCTGAAGCAGGACGCCGAAGCCCAGACGCTGGAAGACGTCATCTGCCTGGTCTTCCTCGAACACGAGGCGCCGGATTTCATCGCCAAGCATGACGACGTCAAGCTGCGCGATATCCTCAGCAAAACGGCGAAAAAGATGTCGGCCAAGGGACTGGCGGCGGCGGCTGGATTGCCGATGGGCGAAAGATTGAAGAGGCTCTTGAACGAAGCTCTTTCACACTGAATGTCATCGCCGGATTTATTCCGGCGACCCATTGTTCAGCGCGCTCAAGCGCTTGTCGTGTTGCACGATGGGTCCCCGTGACAAGCACGGGGATGACAGCGTTCAGGATGCAATCGCCGTCATCAAACTCCCCGCCGCCGGGAACAATGGAATGAGGCAGGCCTGCAGCGCATGGTAGATGTCGGGCTTGCCCGAGAAGAAGGCATCCACCGGCTTCAAGTCCTCGCCCAGTTCCGGGAACCAGCCGCCATTGGCCGGATCGATGAAATGGTTTGCCGCGAAATCCCAAATGCGGCGGTACCATTCCTCGTAGAAGGGATCGGCATCATGGGCGGCGATGAAGGCGGCAGCGCCGATCGCCTCGGTGGCGGGCCACCAGAGTTTCTGGCGGAGTGCCGGCTTGTGATCGAAATCAAGCGTGTAGAAGAAGCCGCCCTTGCCGTGGTCCCAGCCACGGGTCACCGAACTCCTGAAAAGCTTCGCCGCCGCATTGGGCAGCCATGACAATTTCTTGCCGCCCAATACCCAGAGCTGCATCAGCAGCCGCGACCATTCGAGCCAGTGGCCGGGTGTGGTGCCCGCCGGGCGGAACATGTCGGAACCCTTGTAGCTCTTGTCGACATTCCAGTTCTCGTCGAAATGCTCGGCAACCACGTAATCCAGCGCCGCCGCGTGGCGTCCGATGATCAGGCTGGCGATGCGTTCGGCCTTGGTGAGATACCCAATGTCACCCGTCGCCTCGAAGGCGGCCATCAGCGCTTCCGTCAGATGCATGTTGGAGTTCTGGCCGCGATAATTGCTGATCTTCGACCAGTCGCGGGCATATTCCTCCGATACGGCTCCATGGGCTTCATCCCAGAATCGTGTGTTGAGGACCTCGGTGATGTCGGCCAGCATCCTGCCGGCCAGCGGATGGCCCAGCATCCTGGCATCGGCGGCGGCGAGCAGCACGAAGGCGTGGCCATAGGCCTGCTTTGAATCATCGCGGTGGCCATCATCGTCGAGCGACCAGCAATAGCCGCCATGTTTGGTGTCGCGGTGGGCTTCCCACAAATAGCGCATGCCGTGGTCGACGATTTCGGCGGCACCCGGGCGCCCGAGCTTCTGGCCGATGGCGAAGCAATGCACCATGCGGGCGGTCTCGTGAATCTGGCGCAAGGTTCCGGCGGGCCTGCCGCCGGCACCGAGCGGAAAGAACCCGCCCCTGGGGTTCACCGCGTTCGACTGGTACAAATCGAACAGCGCGTTGGCTTTCTCCATCAGCCAGTGGCGGTGATAGGGGCGCGCCGCCCAGGGCGTGTCAGTCATGGAATCTCTCCTATTCGACGCGGATTCGGGCGCTGGCCGTCTGGCCTCTGGCATCGATCACCGACAGACGGGCGAAGCCCTTGCCCGGCTCCTCCCAGAAGGCATCGCGGCGGTATTCGCCGCTCGTCAGCGGTACGCCGTCGACCAGCCAGGTGAAGGGGGGCGTTCCACCATTGATCTTGAGGCCGACCGCATCGCCTTCGGGATCGACGC
>JANPCA010000293.1:0-3305 GCA_031430715.1 Hyphomicrobiales bacterium
CCCGGCCATCAGCAAGGCGGCGAGGACAAGTCCCGCCGATTTCCATTCAAATCCACGCATACAAACCCCGGCGTCACTCACACCACACCTCCTCAAGCTTGCCCCAAGGCCGTTAAGCCCGGCTTAAAGCTCAGCACCTTCACGCCTCGCCCCGAGCCTGCGCAGCATCGCGGCGGCGGTGCGATGGGTGACGGGATGGCGCCAGCGCGGGGCGATTTCAGCGAGCGGCGCCAGGACGAAAATGCGCTCAGGCATGCCCGGATGCGGCAGAACCGGCGGCCTCGTTCCGCCTTGTATCAGGCCATGATAGTCGAGAAGATCGAGATCGAGTGTTCGCGGCCCCCAGCGCAGGGCGCGCCGCCGCCCGGCCATGCGCTCGATGGCATGGAGCCTGGCCAGCAGGGGGCGCTCCGGCAGCGCCGTGGCGATTTCGGCGACGGCATTGACGAAGTCCGGCTGATCGGTCCTGCCAAAGGGGGCGGAGACGAGGAGGCGCGAGTGCTGTTTCAGGCGCAACCCGCCGCGATTGAGCAGGCAGAGGGCACGCAGCAGGGTGGCGTGGGGATTTCCCCAGGGTCCGGTCTGGTTGCTGCCGAGGCCGATCAGTATCATTTTCGCTTGAGCATCATTTGCTTGCTGTCTAAGAGGTTCTTCATACTGGCTGAGGGGATTTGATCCATGCACTTTTATCAGGACGAGCGCGTCGCGCTCTTCATCGACGGCGCCAATCTCTACGCGACCGCCAAGACGCTGGGCTTCGACATCGACTACAAGCGCCTGCTCGGCTATTTCCGCAAGCGGGCCCGGCTGATCCGCGCCATCTATTATACAGCCCTTCTGGACGATGCCGAGTATTCGCCGATCAAGCCGCTGATCGACTGGCTCGATTATAATGGCTACCGGGTGGTCACCAAGCCCGCCAAGGAATTCACCGATACCATGGGCCTCCGCAAGGTCAAAGGCAACATGGACATCGAGCTGGCCATCGACTGCAAGCAACACACCGAACAACTCGATCATATCGTGCTGTTCTCGGGCGACGGCGATTTCCGCTCGCTGGTGGCCGCGGTCCAGGCCAAGGGCCGCCGCGTCTCGGTGGTCTCGACACTGACGACCAGGCCGCCGATGATCGCCGACGACCTGCGCCGCCAGACCGACCAGTTCATCGACCTGGCCGACCTGCGCGAGGAAATCGGCCGGGATCCGGCCGAGCGCGAAGTCCGGCGCGAGCGCAGCTTCGCGGCGCCGCCGCCGCCCAAGGACAATTTCGAAGACTTCGCCGACATTTGAGCAAGGTCTGTTCGGAGCCGGGGCACGAGTGTCCGCGGTGTCCGCGCCTCGTGGAGTACCGTCTCACGCTGCGGGCGGCGCACGCCGATTGGTTCAATGGGCCGGTGCCGTCGTTCGGCGTCGATGATGCCCGGTTGCTGATCGTCGGGCTGGCGCCGGGTGTGACGGGTGCCAACCGCACCGGAAGGCCTTTCACGGGGGATTTCGCGGGCGAATTGCTTTATGGCACGCTGCTCAAGTTCGGTTTTGCCGAAGGCGTGTTCAAGGCCGATCCCGGCGACGGGGTGAAGCTCAAGGGCACGCTGCTCACCAATGCGGTGCGCTGCGTGCCGCCGCAGAACAAGCCAACGCCCGCCGAGATCAAGTCGTGCAACGGTTTTCTTGCCGCGAAGATCAGTGAACTGACGAATTTGGCGGCGATCGTCGCCCTGGGCCGCATCGCCCATGACGCGGTCTTGACGGCGGTGGGTACTCGAAAATCCAAACACCCGTTCGGCCACGGCGCACGGCACGAGCTTGGGAGCTTGAAGCTCTTCGACAGCTATCACTGCTCGCGCTACAACACCAACACGGGTGTTCTGACCACAGCGATGTTCGAGGACGTGTTCAAGGCGGTGCGGGGGTATCTGGGGTAGCTAGCAACTAGGCAACCTATACCAGCGACTGGATGAAGTGACCGGCTGCCCTCCTTCCCTTCTTTGTCCTCGCCGGATTTATTCCGGCGACCCATTGTGCAACAAATGACGGTGTTGAGTGTGTTGGGCGATGGGTCCCCGGAATAAATCCGGGGATGACAGAAATTGGAAGCCACGGCTATGAAGCGTCAGTTCACCCAACCGCTGGTATTACTTGGTCTGCAACAACTCCAGCACCTCCGCCGCGTCCCGTTCAGGCTCCGGAACCGGATAGCGCAGCGTGGTGATGATGCCGTCGTGGGTGATGAAGGTCAGCCGTTGCAAATAGACGGCGCCGCCGGTATCAAACAGCGGCAGGCCCAGGCTTCCCGAAAACTTGCGCGCCGAATCGGAGAGCAGCCGGAAGGTCAGGCTGTTGCGCGCCACAAAATCCTGCTGCCATTCGGTTTCCAGAAGACTGAGACCGAACAGCTTCACTCCAAGCCTGCGGAAATGACCGTAAGCCATTGAATAAGAAAGCGCTTGCGGTGTCGAACCATGGCCACCGGGGATCTGGTCCCAGTGCAGCGGATCGGCGTATCCGGGCCGGCCCGTGAAGGGATAGCAGAAGATCACCGCAGGGCCTTTGATCTTCGCCGGGTTCACCGGACTGCCGGAAGTCGCCTCGAGATCGACATTGGGCATCTGCCGCCCAATCAAGTGCCGCATCAAAAACATGTCAGCCCTTGTCGCGCAGCAGGCGGGAGCGTTCGCGGTCCCATGAGCGTTCCTTGATCGCCTCGCGCTTGTCGTGCAATTTCTTGCCGCGGGCCAAGGCGATGTCGACTTTGACACGGCCCCTGCCGTTGAAGAACATTTTCAAGGGAATGATGGTGAGCCCCTCGCGCAGCACGCCCACCGACAGCTTGTCGATCTCCTTGGCATGGAGCAGCAGTTTGCGCGGGCGCTTGGGTTCGTGGTTGAAGCGGTTGGCCTCGCGGTATTCCGGAATGTTGGAATTGATCAGGAAAAGTTCTCCGCCCTTCATGGCCGCATAGGCCTCGGCCAGATTGGTGTGGCCGGTGCGCAGCGATTTGACCTCCGAGCCTTTCAGCTCGAGACCCGCCTCGAAGACCTGCATGATTTCGTAATCGTAGCGGGCCCGGCGGTTATCGGAGATAACCTTGATACCCTCTTCCTTGCGCGACGCTTTCGCGCCGCCGGCCTTTGACGACATCTCAGTTCAACAGCCCGGCGTGGATCATCGCCTCGCGCACGGCCTTCTTGGTGGTATCGATCACCGGCACCAGGGGAAGGCGCGCCTCGGGCTCGCACAGGCCGATGAGGCTGGCGGCATATTTGACCGGTCCCGGACTCGATTCCACGAACATGGCGTGATGC
>JANPCA010000294.1:0-2790 GCA_031430715.1 Hyphomicrobiales bacterium
GTCTTTCAAGCTCAGGATGTGCATTTTCACCAGATCGCGCACCGCGTCTTTCGGCAGTGCCGGGGTGGCGGAATTGAGGAAGGCGCCGAAATCATCGGCATATTGCACGAGATCGTTGACCGCCTTTTTCTGGCCCTTGCCCGAGCCCTTGGCGGTGGCCACCGTGTAATCGACGAAGAAGCCGATGTGCTTGCGCCACAGGGGCAGGAAGGCTTCGCCCGCGGCGTCGCCATAGACCGAGCCGATGGCCTTGGCGATGTCCTGGGAGTTCATGTCGAGGGCTCCGGCCGCGGCTTCGAATTCCTTGTTGCGGCCGCCGAGCGCCGCGCCGGTGGCGGAAGCGGCGAGTGTCGCATGTTCGGCGAAAAGCTGGTTCAGCAGCAGGCGGAGATCGGATTGCGCGCCCTTGACACCGGCCTGCGCGGCGCTGGCGGTGGCGAGACCAGTGGGTTCCAGTCCGGTGACCGTGCCGAAGGCAACGCCGGTGGCGAGCATGAATGAGATGGCGGCGAATTTGAACGAAGACATGGATTACCTCCCGAGGCGTTTATGACGTCAGTACCGTCCGGTCCTGATGCCGATCACTACGGAAGACCGTGGCGGCGGGTTGCGCGCCTCCCGATCACTTTAGTTTGTCGTGAGGGTGCCGCCCGCCCTGAAACCAAAACGCCGCCGGGCTCGTTAAACTTGGCCCCTAGTTCGTCAGATAAACGGTGTCCCGGTCATTGCAGCGCTTGTAGGGGGCGATGGCTTCGGTTTCCGGCTCCGGCAGCGCCAGGGGTTCGGTTTCGGTGACCGAAGACCGGGGCAGGACGGCGGGGGCGGTTTCCGGCTCCGGCAGGACCAGTTCCGGCGTGTTGATGGTCATCTCTTCAGCGCCGGCGGGCAGGGCAAAGGCGGCCACGATCACCGCCGCGGCCAAACAATGTCTCAACATGACAGATCTCCCTGCTCACAATCGTTAACGGGAGGTTAATACAATTCCTAAAATGGTGCAGCAGATTTCTGCAATATGGTTGAGAGGGCGGCGGCGAGCCTCGCCACACGGGCATCTTCACGGCTGGCGGCGCGCACCGCCAGCACGGCGGAGGATTTGAGGATCACGCCGTCATCGAGGATTTTCAGATGATTGGCGGCGAGGGTGGCGCCGCTGGTGGTGATGTCGACGATGATTTCGGCAATGCCGGCGGCCGGCGCTCCCTCGGTGGCGCCCAGGCTCTCGACGATGCGGTAGCCGGTGACGCCCGCGTTCGCGAAGAAGCGCCGGGTCAGGTTGTGATACTTGGTGGCGACGCGAAGCCTACGGCCATGGCGCTCGTAGAAGCTCTCGGCGATCTCGTCGAGGTCGGCCATGGTGGCGACGTCGAGCCAGCAGGAGGGCACGGCCACCACCACATCGGCGGGGCCGAAATTCAGGCGCAGCAGAAGCTCCGTGGACGGATCGTCCGGCGCCGTTTTCTCGCGCAGCAGATCCTCGCCGGTGACGCCCAGATCGATCTTCCCGTCGCGCAGATTCTGGGCGATCTCGGAGGCCGAGAGGAAGACGACCTCGACGTTGTCGATACCGAGGAGCCGCCCGCGATAGCCACGCTCGGCGCCGAGGCGCTCGATGCCGAAGCCGGCTTGGGTGAGCAGTTCGGCGCTGGCCTCCATCAGGCGGCCCTTTGAGGGAATGGCCAGCGTCAGCTTGCTCATGACAGCACCGCCTGCAAACGGTCGGTGTGGATGGCGCAGCCGATGGCGGGAACGGGCACGGGCGAACCCATGTCGGACAAGAGATTGTCATAGCGGCCGCCGCCCGCCACCGCGACGGGACCATGCGGTGTGTCGGCCTCGATCTGGAAGGTGAAGCCGGTATAATATTCAAGCTCGCGCCCGAAACCCGCGGCAAAGTGGAAACGGCGCGGATTGAGGCCCAGTTCCTCCATTTCGAAGAGGCGCCTGGCATAGGCATCGCAGGCGGCGGCGTAGCGCGCGCCGCCGGAGATCTTATCAAGTTCGGCGCCGATGGCCGAGGCAATACCGGCAATGTCCAGATAGGCGTTCAACCGGTCGGCCTTGGCCGGTTCGAGAGGCGTCACGAGGCGGTCCGCGGCCTTTGCGGCCAACCGGTGGGCGATCTCGCCGATGCGGCGGCCGCCGGCCAGGGGAATATCGCGCGCTTTCAATTCGCGGGCGACAATGTCTTGCGCATTTTTCTCCGTCACGCGGTCCACCAGAGCCGAAATGCTGGTGCGGCGCTTGATGCCTTCGGCACCGAAGCCGTCGAGCACTTCACGGAAGGCACGGGGCCGCCAGAAATGATGCTGCAGGCGCCGCCGCCAGCGCTTTGGCATGTCGGTATCGGCAAGGAGGCCCGCGAACAGGCCGAGATCGCCGAAGGTGACGCGGTACTTGGAAAGACCCGCGGCTTCGAGCGCCCCGATGGTGAGCTTCAGGACGCGGGCCTCGGCGGCGGCGGTTTCGGGCGAACCGAACCATTCGAGGCCGGCCTGGGTGAATTCCTGGGGGCTGAGCGCTTCGTCGGGAAAGCGGAAGGCGGGGCCTAAGTAACAATAGCGCTGTTCGGCGGCAGGGTTTTCGGCATGACTCAGGTGATAGCGGCAGGCGGGGACGGTCAGGTCGGGACGCAGGCACATCTCGGCGCCGGCGGGGTCGGTGAACACGAAGGTCCGTGTACGGATGTCTTCACCGGAGCGTTCGAGGAAAATGTCGGCGGGCTGGATGATGTCGGGGGCGATGTGATCGAAGGAGGCCCGCTCGAACACCGCCATGAGGGCGGCATTCTGG
>JANPCA010000295.1:0-4232 GCA_031430715.1 Hyphomicrobiales bacterium
CATGTGCCGATCACCGTTGCCGCCGGTGCGGCGGGGCTCGTGGTGGCCCTCATCGGGCTGCTTGGTGGAGCGTTCGAGGAACACTTCAGTGCGATCGCTCCGGCACTTTACTTTGCCGCCGGCCTGCTGGTGTTCCTCGCCGCCATGCGCTTCGACATGGCGGATCGGGCAAGGCTGACGCGCAACACCGATATTGCCTTCTGGCTGCATCTTCTCGCCGCACCACTGATCGTGCATCCAGTGGTGTGGCACATTGCGTCGGCGGCGAACCTTGCAAGCAGCGACGCGGTGACGATTCTCGCGGTTTTTCTGCTGTTGGCTATCATAGCGCTGATCATCGACCGGCGTGCCCTCATGGTCTCGTCGCTGTCCTATCTGATCTACGCGGCGAGCCGGCTCATTTCGCTTACGCAGTGGGAGTCTTCGGCATTTGCAGTGGCGGTGCTGATCGTCGGCGCCATGGTGCTCTTTCTGTCTTTTGCCTGGCGCCCGCTCCGGAGCATCCTTCTCGCCATGCTTCCCGCAATCATCACCACCCACGTTCCCGCCGCTGCATAGTTTCACACCGCCCAAGAGAGTTTCATTTGTAACCATGACCGACTTTTCCCCCCGCGAGATCGTCTCGGAACTTGACCGCCATATCGTCGGACAGACGGAAGCCAAGCGAGCGGTCGCCATCGCCTTGCGCAACCGCTGGCGGAGAAAACAGCTCGTGGGCATGCTCCGCGACGAGGTGATGCCAAAGAATATCCTCATGATCGGGCCTACCGGCGTCGGCAAGACCGAAATCGCGCGCCGCCTGGCCAAGCTGGCGCAGGCGCCATTCCTGAAAGTGGAGGCGACCAAATTCACCGAGGTCGGCTACGTGGGCCGCGACGTCGACCAGATCGTCCGTGATCTGATCGAATCCGGTATCGCGATGGTGAAGGCCGCCCGGCGCAAGGATGTCGAGGCGCAAGCCCATCTGAATGCCGAGCGGCGCGTCGTCGAGGCATTGGTCGGGGCCAACGCGTCCGAATCGACGCGCGAGGCCTTCCGCAAGCGGCTGCGGGCGGGCGAGCTCGACGACAAGGAAATCGAAGTTCAAGTCGCCGATACGGGCGGCGTTCCGAGTTTCGATATCCCGGGCATGCCAGGGTCCTCGATGAGCGCCATCAATCTCTCGGACATGCTGGGCAAGGCGTTTGGCGGCCGCACCAAGACACGGCGCCTCAATGTGAAGGCCAGCCATGACGTGCTGCTTGCGGAAGAATCCGACAAACTTCTCGATCAGGAACAGATCGTGCAGGAGGCCATCGACGCGGTCGAGAACAACGGTATCGTATTCCTCGACGAGATCGACAAGATCTGCGCGCGTTCGGAACGCGCCGGCGCCGATGTCAGCCGCGAAGGCGTACAGCGGGATCTGCTGCCGCTGATCGAAGGCACCACGGTTTCAACTAAATACGGTGCGGTGAAAACCGACCATATTCTGTTCATTGCTTCGGGCGCGTTCCACATCGCCAAGCCATCGGACCTCCTGCCGGAACTGCAGGGGCGCCTGCCGATCCGGGTCGAGCTGAAGGCGTTGGACCGCGACGACCTGAAGCGCATTCTGACGGAGCCCGAGGCAAGCCTCATCAAGCAATATGTGGCACTGCTCGCCACCGAGGGTGTGACTCTGGATTTCACCGATGACGGTATTTCGGCCATTGCCGGGATCGCTGCGGATACCAATGCAAGCATCGAGAATATCGGCGCCAGGCGGCTGCAGACCGTCATGGAGCGTCTGTTGGATGATGTCAGCTATCTGGCGCCGGACCGCTCGGGAGAAACGGTTCTGATCGACAAGGCCTATGTCGAGAAAC
Organism: Hyphomicrobiales bacterium; assembly: GCA_031430715.1. Classification (GTDB taxonomy): domain Bacteria; phylum Pseudomonadota; class Alphaproteobacteria; order Rhizobiales; family Aestuariivirgaceae; genus Aestuariivirga. Next base: position 1,848 of record JANPCA010000295.1, read on the forward strand.
ACGTGGGCGAACTCGCCAGGAACGCCGATCTGTCGAAATTCATCCTTTGACTTTTGCGCGCCGTCTGTCGAGCACGGCGAGCAGTTCATCGAGCGCCGCCTCATCGAGCTTGCCCACGTCATCGGCCAGACGGTTGGCCAATTCCGTGGCCTTGGGATTGAGGCCGGACGTATCGATGGCGATGCGCGGATGCGAGACGCGCGCCAGGCGGACAACATCTTCCGCCTCATCCCAGATGATGTTGAGATAGGACAGGATGCGCTGGATCAAATGCCAGCCCGGCCGCCCGCGCTTGCCGTGTTCGAGTGCGGAGAGATAGGCCGGTGACACGCCGATGGCCTTGGCCATATCTTTGAGTGTGACATTGCGCTCGGTCCGGAGGCGCCGCATCTTGTCGCCGAAGGGCGTCATCCCCTCTCCCTCGGGCGCCTGATCCTCACGTAGAAGGCGCCGCCGCCGCCGTGCTTGGGGTGGGCGGGTTGAAACCCCGATACAAGACTTCTGAACTCCGCTTCATGGAACCACTCCGGCACGAGGCGGCGCAGGCGGCCCTGGCGCTCGGGCGCGTGAAAGTAGTCGGCGCCGTGCAAGGTGTGACGCGCGTATAGCGAATCGCCTTTGCCGGTGACCACCAGGACGTTGCGGGCCCCTTCGCCTTGAGCGGCGAGGATGAATTGCATGAGGCGCAGGCGCGCCACTTCGATGCCGCTGCCGTGAAGATCAAGCTTCCGGTCGATGTCCACCTGGCCGCGGGTGAAGCGCTGGGTGGTGCGGCGGTCGAGCCCGGTGAGCTGGGGTGGAGCCTTCAACTGCGATGCCGGGACATGGAGGTGGGGGGCGGACGGGCTGACTTGGGGTTTCTTGGGTACCGCGGCATGCGGACGCACCGGCTGCGCTCTTGAGGCAAATAGCCGCAGGGGTTTCACGGATTTGGCGATATCCAGCCAGAGGTCGAAGTCCGGCGGCTTGCGGCTCATGGCGCCAACCCCATATCCCTGACCAGGCCGACGGGCAGGAGCACGATCATTCGGCCAGCACTTTTCATGTGGCCGGCGGCGGTTTCCGCATTTTCGCCCGATCCCCAGAAGACGTCGCCGCGTGCCAGGCCCTTGATGGCGCTGCCGGTGTCCTGGGCGATGAGGAGGCGGCGGAAGGGCTCCAGCCCGCCTCCCGGCCCGGTTGGCGCTGTAGTGTCGAGCCATACCGGCGTTCCGAACATCCACGCGTTGCGGTCGATGGCCAGGCTGCGCCCGGAGCTCAGTTGCACATGCTGGGCACCGATTGGGCCCAGGGCGGGGTTGGGCATCGTCTGCGTCCGGAAGAAAATGAAGGATTCGTTCTGCCACATCAGTTCGCGGGCGGCTTGAGGATTGATCCCCATCCAGGAGCGGATGGCCTGCATGGACATCTCATCGCGGCTGAACGCACCACGCGCCGCGAGAATGCCACCGATCCCCGTATAGGGATGGCCAGACTTGGCCGCGTATGCCAGCCTGACGATGGTTCCATCCTCCAGACGCACCCGGCCCGACCCCTGGACGTGAATGAAGAATGCGTCAGCCCAATCCTTTAGCCAGAGCAGCTCGAGACCCTTGCCGGCCAGGGCGCCCGCCTCGATATCCTGGCGCGTGGCATAGGGTGCGGGCCTGCCTTCGATCATACGGCCATGGGCCATACCGGTCTGGTCTTGCCCTTGGCGTCCGAAGGAGACGAGGTCGGCGGGCTTGCGGTAGATGGGCACGTGGAAAACCGCATCGGGGCTCAGGCGCCCCTCCACCTCGGGCTCATAATAGCCGGTGAAGAGGCCCTGTGGCCGCTGGCCATCGCGCACCTTCAAGGGAACGAAATTCGATTCAAAGTAGTTCCGGGCGTCGCTTGCAGTTTCGGCCGCCGAACAGACGTCCGTCCAGTGCCGCCGTTCACCGCCATAGGTTACCGGCCTTTGGAACGCGGCGCCGGCGTTGAGGATTTCCGTGCAGGAGCGGCGGAAGGCCTCCAGCGCGGCATCGAAATCGTCCTCCGTCCAGCCCGGGATAACCCTAAATTCGACGGGCTCAAGGGTGGCGGCGGAAGCGAGGCTCATGAGTTCAAGGGCGAAGAGAATGGCCAGGCAGCATTGCCGTATCAAGCCGGATCCTGTGTGGCGGCGAGTTTCCAGTTTGGATTCTTCGATGTCACGTCGCGTTCGAAGGTCCACACATCGGTGATTTCGCGGATCTGCTTGGGATCACCTTCGATCACTCCGCCCGACTTGTCATAGGTGGCGGAGATCAGTTCACTGACGAACTGCAGGGTGACGCTGGCGCGGTTGGCGCTCAGCCCGGCCGCCGTTATCCTGGCGCTGTTGATGCCGACGAAACGCGATTCGACGCGGTTGCCGGCCTG
>JANPCA010000296.1:0-3832 GCA_031430715.1 Hyphomicrobiales bacterium
GGTGTAGTTGGCGGGCTGGTGCGGCGGGCGTTCCGCGTCCCTTATCCGCGCATCAACAATCTGATTGCGCAATTCCTGGAAATTCCCGTCCATGGGCTCTGGCCCGACTGGTTCGATCTCGACGGGGACCTGATCCCAGCCAAGGGAAGCTTAGCGCACTTCGCGCCGACTCCGCGAGTCGCGAAATTCGTACGGCGTGACGCCATGCACCGGGGCACGCTCAAAACCGCGAAAACCACTCCAACCGATGCCCGTCCGGCTCTCGCCCTGATCGCCTTGGCTTTAAGCACCGCCGTCATCACCCTGGTCCTCCCGATCCTCGGTGTCCTGGGATGGCTGCCATGAGAGAGACCATGGCCGGCCATCCCCTTTTCATTCGATCCGCGCGGGCCCTCTAACCCGCGCGGTATGGTGGCAGCCCCGGCACCGAGAAGGCGAGGAGCGGGCGCCGCACGCAGGCGCCGTCCGCTCCGGACCCATCGCGGTTGTGGAGGTAAAATGACGCTCAATCCGGCAGATAGAGAGCCGCGCGGATCACATTCTGCAACGTCTTCAGATGCGCAAGACAGCTCTCCCGGGATGCCAATTGCTCAGGCGATGCGGGCGGCGCGGGCGCGCCAGGCGGAAGCTGTCCTCCAGCAATGCGCACAGATACGTGAAGAGAGTAGGCGGCTTCGGCTTCCGTCTGAAGACCTTTTGCAATCAGAACCCGCATCAGGCCCGCAATCTGCAGGGCCACTGCCTGAGACAGTCCTGCATTCTCCAGCGCAATTGCTTCCGCCCAAGCCTTCGTCTGCTTCGCGTCCATGCCGCCAATGCGGGGCGATTCCACCCGGGGAGTCGAGCGCGTCATGAGGCTCATCGAGACGGGCTCATTCCCGATGTCCGAGATCGTGGCCGGGGAGCGCTAAAGGGCGGTCGACGAGGATTGGGCCCAGGGCCTGGCGGCGATGATCGCCGAAACCGGCCTGCAGCACCCGATCCAGGTGCTGAAGACCGGCAACAGCACCCGCCTGGTGGCGGGCGCCCACCGCCTCAGGGCGTTTCCCATCCTGGGGCGGGCCGATATTCCGGCCATGGTCTACGAGCCGGAGACAGACAAGCCGGAACTGGAACTGCGGCTGGCCGAGATCGTCGAGAATGTCGGGCGCCGCGAGCTTTCGGCAATCGACCGGGCGGCGTCCATCGTCGAGTTGCAGCGGGTCTATCGTGACCTGCACGGCGAGAGGCGCGGCGGCGACAGGAAGTCCGGAAAATCAAAAGCGCAAAGTTTGCACTTTTGGTCGATCGGCGACAATATCGCCGCCAAAATGAACCTGTCAAAGCGGACGATCTTCGCCGCCGCCGAGATGTATGAAGGCCTCTCGCCGGCATCGCGTGCCCGAGTTGCCGGAAGCCCCTATGCCGAAAACCATGTGCAGCTGCGCGACCTCTCGAAACTCGATGCGTCTCAGCAAGCCAAGGCCCTCGACCTGATGCTGGGCGAAGCGCCGAAGGCCAAGCGGGTGGCCGATGCGCTCGCCATCATCGAAAAGCGCCCGAAGGCCAAGACCGACCACGACAAGACCTAAGTCAAGCTCACCAATCCCGATGGCTTCAAGTCGCGGGCGCGGCTCTCGGGGGCCAACTTGAACGCTCATGTAACCAACTTAAATCAACTCTGGGAAATCGATGCGTCGCCGGCCGACGTGCTGACCACGGACGGGCGCCACGCGCTCTATCTGGTGATCGACATCTGGTCCAGGCGGGTGATGATCCTGGTCACCAAGACGCCGCGCACCGAGGCGACGCTGAGCCTCATCCGCCGCGCCATCCTGGAATGGGGCGTACCCGCCACGATCAAGACCGACAATGGGTCCGACTTCACCTCCCGGCGTTTCGTCTCGGCCATGAACGCTATCGCCATCAAGCGCATCGAGAACGACGCCATCCGCGGGCTCGACCTGCTGCTGGCGCCGGTGGCCGGCAACGATGGCTGGCGCCAAGCCTCGAAGCGGGGCGTGCAGATCGACCAGGCCTTTTTCATCTCACCCTATCTGATGCCCGGCACCCGCTATTATTGCCGCCACGACCCCCAGGACATGGGGCAAATCTATTGTTTCGAAAGCGAGGCGGGGACCTTCGCCGCCACCGCTGTCTGTCCCGAACGGGCCGGGATCGACCCCCACGCCGCGGTCAAGGCGGCACGCGAGAAACAGACCGAGCTCATCGCCGAAAGCACAAAGGAATTCCGCGCCCAGGCGCGCAGCATCAAGCCGCGCGACATGGTGGGCTGCATGATGGCCGATGCCAGGCAGCGCAGCGCCAATGTCGTCGCCTTCCCGCAAACGGCGGCGGCCTATTCCTCGGCGGCGCTGAGCGCTGCTTCGGATGCGATGGGCAGCGGCGACAGCCAGCTGGCTGCGCCCAAGGGCAATGTCGTCACGCTGCCGGAAACCAGGAAGCAGCGCGTCACGCGCGCCGTGCGTCTCGAAGCGGTGCTGACCCATGGCGATCCACTGCCGCCCCAAGACATGCTGTGGCTCGGCTCCTATCAGACCACGGCCGAATACCGCAGCCAGAAGGACATGTTGCGGCAGTTCGGCGCCGATGCGGTGCTGGATAAAAGTTAAGGCCCGGCGGTAGCAGCCGCCAGGCCCTCAGTAAGTAAAGCGTTTGTCCCGAGTCCAATTTTCAAACGAGGCGATCATGCCATCACCACTCTCTTCCGTCAATCCCGGCGCGGCGATGGTCGGGCAACGAGTTCAGGTTAACGGCGGGCATGATTTTGTGACGCGGGGCGGTTTGGCGTGATTCATTGGTCTCCCATTGATTCGGGAGGAAGCCATGACGGCAGCTGCAGCACCACGCGCCAAGAGCCTCTTGGAGCATTTTTTGGCGATCCGGGATGATCGCCAGCCGTGCAAGATGATGTACCCTCTGAGTGAAGTGCAGTTGTTGGTGGTTTGCGCGACAATGGCGGCCTGCGACGACTATGACGACATCGTCTTGTGGGGCAAGAAGCACCTCGCGTTTCTGCGCAGCCTGCAAGAATATCACCATGGCATTCCCTGCGCGGATTGGCTCAGGGTGGTGATGAACCGCATCGGGCCGGAGCTGTTCGCCACGTGTTTCCTGAACTTCGTGGCCGAGCGCCTGCCTGCCGCGGTGGGTCAGATCGCCATTGACGGCAAGACCTCCAGGCGCAGCCATGACCGTGGCAAAGGCCAGCCTGCGCTGCATCTGGTCTCGGCCTACGCGACCACCCACAGCCTGGTGCTCGGACAGCGCGCGGTGGCGGACAAATCCAATGAGATCACGGCGATCCCTTTGCTTCTCGATGAACTTGCCGCGTCGGGTGCGCTCACCGGCAGCCTGGTCAGCATCGACGCCATGGGCTGCCAGTCGGACATCGCCGAAAAGATTGTCGACCTCGGCGGCGGCTACCTTCTGGCCACCAAGGATAACCAGAAAACCGCCCATGCCGAGATCGAACTGTATTTCGACGGCGCGCCCGCCAATGAGATGGACATTCTGAGCGAGATCGAAAAAAATCATGGCCGCATCGAAACCCGCCACCATCTCGTCTCGCAATGCGCCGGCTGGATGAGCGGCAAGCAGCGCAATCCCGATGAACCGCGCTTCAAGGGCCTCAAGACCATCGCCATGATCGAGACCTGCATCGAGACCGGCGGCGCGATCAAGACCGGACGGCGATGCTATATCTCTTCACGCATCTTGACGGCCAAGGCCTTCGCCGCCGCCGCGCGCGCCCATTGGGGCATCGAAAACGGCCTGCATTGGGTGCTCGATGTCGAGTTCAAGGAGGACCAGTCACGCCTGCGCCGCGGCC
>JANPCA010000297.1:0-2442 GCA_031430715.1 Hyphomicrobiales bacterium
GCAGCGTGACGTGGTGAAGATTGGCGGCGGCGAGGGCCAGTTCAAGGCCATCCGCTTCGACGTGCGCGGTGCCGATGTCGAGGTCCGCGACCTGAAAATCGTCTATGGCAATGGCGAGCCCGAGGACATCGCGGTGCGCAAGACGTTTAAGGCCGGTTCCTCATCGCGCGTCATCGATCTCAAAGGCTTCAAGAGGGCCATCAGGGAAATCGTGGTGACCTATGTGGCGCGGCGCCCGGCCACCATCCGCTTCTTTGGCGTCGAAGCCGCGGCACCCGCGGCTACCTGGGAACGGCTTGGCTGCAAGGAGGTCCGCTTCGGGATCGACCACGACACGTTGAGCGTCGACCGCAAGGACGGTGCCTTCAAGGCCATCAGGCTCAGCGTCAAGTCGGCCCCCGTCGAGTTCCTGGATGTCAAGGTGGTGTTCGGCAATGGCCAGCGCCAAGACCTCAAGTTTAAGGAGGTCATCAAGGCGGGCGGCGAGACCCGCGCCATAGACCTTGCGGGCGACAACCGCGGCATTGACCGGGTCGAACTGCTCTACCGTTCGATCCCGACCTTCAAGGGCGCCGCCCAGGTCTGCGTCAGCGGGTTGCAGCGCTAGGTTCCGCTGTTGGGGAATCGTTCAGGATTGAAGTGTAATATTGGCGCTACTTGAACCGGAGCGATGAATGAGCGACCCCAACAGCATATGCGCTCCGTGGGCTGCGTGATCGGTGAAATCTGATTCTCCTGCAGTGCCACGGGTGCATTACAGGAGAATCCGATGAGAAACCAAGTCTACTTCCTCACGCTTGCGGCCTGCGGCGTGATGGCCCAATCGGCGGCGGCGCAGGTGCCCTGCGGCGAGCGCGGCGAGATCGTCAAGATGCTCACCGAGAAATACCGCGAGCAGCCACGCGCCATCGCCATCGCCAGCCAAACCAATCTTCTGGAAGTCTACTCTTCCACTTCCGGGAGCTGGACCATCCTGGTGACCAAACCCAGGGGGTCGAGCTGCATCATCGCGGCGGGGCAATCCTGGGAGGATATTCCGGCGGTGAAAGAGCTCACGGGGCTTTAGACCTTCAGCCTTGTGTTGCCTGCGTCCCAGACCGGCTCGGGGATGATCCTTGCCTTGCGGCGTTCGGCGAGGATCAGCACCTCGAATTCGGTTCTTTCGGCGGCTAAATCAGGGTCCACATAAGCGAAGGCCAGCGACTTGTTGACGGCATGGCCATAGGCGCCCGACGTCGTGAGACCAACCAGCTTGCCATCGTGATAGACCGGCTCGTTGCCCATGCAATCAGAGTCGGTGTTGTCGACTTCCATGTAGACAAGCTTCATGCGGGGGCCGCGCTGCTGGTTGGAGAGGGTAGGCGCCTTGCCGATGAAATCGTCCTTGTCGAGCCGCAGGAAGCGCTCCATGGAGGCTTCGATCATGTCGATCTCGGTGGTCAGCTCCGAACCCCAGCCGCGATAGGCCTTCTCCATGCGGAGCGCGTTCATGGCATAGGTGCCGAAGAGCCTCAAGCCATGGGGTCTTCCCGCCGCCATCAGCGCATCGAAGACTTGCGGCATGGAGGCCATGGGCACGTGCAGTTCCCAGCCCAGTTCGCCGACATAGTTGACACGCAGCAGGCGCACGCCATCGATGCCGGCCACCGTGGCGGTCTTTCCGGTCAGCCAGCGGAACGCGGCATTGGACAGATCGCTTGCCGTGCATTGGCTGAGCACATTGCGCGCCAAGGGGCCGGCCAGCACAAGCACACCGAATGCGTCGGTAACGTCCTTGATGATCACCTGCTCGCCATCTTGCTTGCGCCAGTTCAACTGGTCGAGGTCGTGAAGCTGCGCCACGGCGGCGGAGAGCACATAGAAATGCTCCGCCGCCAGACGGGTCACGGTAATCTCCGACTCGATGAAGCCGTTGGCGTTGAGCAGATGGCCGAGGATGATGCCGCCGTCCCTGGCCGGAATCCGGTTGGCGCAGATGCGTTCGAGAAAGGCATAAGCATCCTTGCCCGTCACGTCGTATTTCGAGAAGGTGGAGAGGTCCATCAGGCCCACGCGCTCGCGCACCGCCAGGGCTTCTTCCCTCACCGCGTTCCACCAGTTGGAGCGGCGGAAGGAATGGGTTTCGCCTGCCCCAGACGTGTCATACCAGCGCGGCCGCTCCCAGCCGAAGATCTGCGCGAACTGGGCCCCTTCATGCTTAAGTTTGTCGTAGAGTGATGACTTACGGAGTCCGCGGCCCACGTCATGCTGCTCGCCGGGTTTGTAGCAATAGTACATGTGGTGATAGTCGGCGATGGAGACTTCAGCGGTGTAATTCTTGCCGGCCCAGCCTCCGAAACTGCGCGGATCGAATTCACGCATGTTGATATCGGCCTGGCAATGGACCATCCATAGAGCCAAATAATTTCCAGCACAGCCACACAGGCAGATGCAGATCGAGGA
>JANPCA010000298.1:0-4570 GCA_031430715.1 Hyphomicrobiales bacterium
GGTGATCTATGGCGTGGTGTCGAACACGTCGATCGGCTTCCTGTTCATCGCAGGCATCATTCCCGGACTGCTGCTGGCGCTGGCCCAGAGCATCATCGTCTTCGTCATGGCGCGCTACAAGGATTTCCCCGTGGAGCCCGCGCCGACGTTGACGGAAGCGGTCCGCACCACGCGCGAGGCATTGCCGGCGCTCTTCCTGCCGGTGATCATGCTCGGCGGCTTCTATTCCGGTGCCGTCACACCGACCGAGGCCGCCGCTGTCGCCGCATTGTTCGCTCTCCTGCTGGCCGCCTTCTGGTACCGCACGCTCAGCCTCAAGGCGTTCTACAACGTGCTGGTGAGTTCGGCCCGCGCCACCGGTCTGGTGGCGATCACCATCGCCGGCGCGCTGGCGATGAACTGGATCGTTGCCTCCGAACAATTGCCGGGAGCCGTCGCCGCCTGGATCGCCTCCCTCGACATGACGCCCGGCATGTTCCTGTTCCTGGTCACCATTCTGTTCCTGATTACCGGGGCCTTTCTCGATACGATGCTCATGCTGCTGATCATGGTGCCGATGCTGATGCCGACGGTGCTGGCGCTCGGCATCGACCCGGTGCATTTCGGCGTCACGTCCGTCGTCAACATGATGATCGGGCTGGTGACCCCGCCCATGGGGGAACTGGTGTTCCTGATCGCCGGCGTGTCGGGCATCAAGGTCGCCGACATCACCAAGGAACTCTGGCCCTTCCTGATCGCCCTCATCGGATTACTCTTTGTGCTGATCTACGTGCCGCAGCTCACACTCTGGCTGCCGATGCAGATGGGGTATCAGCCGGTTGGGAATTTCAATATGTGAGCTTGATTGCGGTGAAAGCTCTATTCTTCATAACCATAGTCGGCTTTAGCGCGGGCCGCCGATATCTTACCGTTACGCAGGTCGGCGCGGATGGCTGCGGGATCGCGTGAGGCCGGGTCGCCGAAGCCGCCGCCGCCCGCTTGTTCGTGGCGCAATACCGTATCGCGGGTGATATCGAGCGTCACCTTGGAGGGCAGCACGCGCCATTGGCCATTCTCACTGATGCTGTTGCGCGACGATGCGCCGGGACCGCCGCCGAACAGGCCATAGGGCGGATGTTCATGCCGGTCGGAGCGCAATTGCAGCACCGCGGATTCGGCCAGAAGCCGGTATTGCCGCGTCAGTCCCATGCCGCCGCGATAGCGCCCCGGCCCGCCAGAATCCACACGCAAGGAAAATTCCTCCATCATGACCGGATAGCGCGCCTCAAGCGTTTCGACGGGCAGGTTCGACATGTTCTGGCTTGGGTTGGTGATGCCCTCGATACCATCCTTGTCGAATCGCCCGCCCCAGGCGCCATTGATCATGTCGACCAGCACGAAGGGGCGATCGCCCTGGTATCCGCCGATCGCCACGACGGTGTTGCCGCCCTCGCCCGCCGCCATCAGTTTTTTGGGCGCGATCTGGGCCAGGGCACCCAGAACCGCATCGACGACGCGATAGCCGGTCAGCGCGCGGGCCGCCACCGGAGCCGGCAGGCGCGGATTGAGGATCGAGCCTTCAGGTGCCGTAACGGTGATGCAGCGATAGACGCCGGAGTTGTTGGGGACGTCGTGCTCCAGCGCGCAGCGAATGCTGAGATAGGTCGACGACTTGGTGAAACTCAGCGTCGAATTGATCGCACCCTTGACCTGCGGGCTCGAGCCGGCAAAATCGACATAAAGATGATCGCCCTTGACCGTGATCTTGCAGACGATGGGGATGGGGGCGCTAGAAAAGCCGTCACCGTCGATATAGTCGGTGAAACGATAATCGCCGTCCGGCCAGGAGGCGATGGCCTTCCTGGTGAGTTCCTCACCATAGTCGATCAGGCGGTCGAAATAGGTGTCGAGCAGGGCGCCATAGCGGGCATGGAGGCGCAGCAGTTCGCGCTCGCCGATGTTGCAGGCGGCACCCTGCGCATCGATATCGCCCAGGACCAGATCGGGCAGGCGGACGTTCTTCTCGATGATCTTGAGGAGCGTCCGGTTGGGTGCCCCACGATCAAAGAGTTTCATCGGCGCGATGCGGAGGCCCTCCTGGTAGATCTCGGTCGAGTCGGAGGCATTGGAGCCGGGCACGCGCCCGCCCATGTCGCAGTGATGCGCGATAACCACTGAGAAGCCAAGCAGGTCCTCGCCCACGAAGACCGGCTTGAACATGAAGATATCGGGCAGATGCGTGCCGCCGTCGTAGGGGTCATTGAGGACGATGACGTCCCCCGGAAACAGATCGCCGGCAAAGCGTTCCATCACCACGGCCATGGCGTCGGGCACGGCGCCCAAGTGCAGGGCCACGGTCTTGGCCTGCGATAGGATGCGGCCCTTGGCGTCGCAGAGCGTTACCGAATAATCGAGCACATCGCGCACGATGGGCGAGCGCGCGGTGCGCATCACGGCATAGGCCATGTCGTCGACGATGGTGTCGAGGCCGGATTTGATGACCGCGAAGGTGACGGGATCGATGGCGGAATTCATGCCCAGTCCCCACAGAGCGTCGCGGCGAGGCTGCCGCTGGCGTTTGGTTGCACCGACCAGCCGGGTGGAATGACAATGGTCGTGTCGCTGCTCTCGATGATGAGCGGTCCCGGCATGGCACCGGTCACGGCGTTGCGGGCGGCGATAGGCGCCGCGATCCATGTGCGGTCAAAATAGACTTGGCGCGTTGAGGCTCGGCTTGCAAAATGGATATCCGGCTGGGCGCGCACCGTGAGGAAGTCAAGGGCGCCGGTCACAATACCATGGGCGTGGAGGCGGAGTGCGGAGGCTTCGACCGCATCGACGGGAGCATAGCCATAGGTCTCTTGGTAAGCAGCGATGAAAGCGGCACGCAGCGCCTCATGATCGAATGCCGGGCCAAGCGGGATCGTCAAGGCGGCGTCCTGGCCCTGCAGGCGAAGATCAATCGACGTGGTGAAGGCGATACTGTCCGCGCCATAACCTTGACGGTTGAGGGCCGCAAGGGCTGCCGCCCGCATGTCCTCCTGAAGTGCGGCGGCGGTATCCCGTTCCAGATCGCCGAGCATGGATTGGCAGGCGCGCAACTCGTGATGCTCGACGCTGCCGGCCAGCATGCCCATGGCCGTGAAGACGCCGGGGGCGGGGGGAAACAGTACCCGCGTGATGCCAAGCGTGCGGGCCAGATCGCAGGCGTGGACGGGGCCCGATCCACCGAAAGCAAAGAGGGTGAGGCCGCGCGGATCAAGGCCGCGTTCCACCGTCACGGCGCGGATGGCGCGCATCATGTTGGCGTTGGCGATCTCGCGGATGCCGAAGGCGGCATCATCGGCGCTGAGGCCCAGGGGCCTGGCAAGCACCCGGTCAATGGCAAGACGGGCCGCCGCGACATCGAGTGCAAGTTTGCCGCCGGCCAGGCTTGCGGGCAGGAAGCCCATGACGACATTGGCGTCGGTCACGGTCGGATGTTGGCCCCCCAGTCCATAGCAGACGGGGCCTGGCTTGGCGCCGGCGGAAGCCGGGCCGACGGTGATCAGTCCGGCCGGATCGAGCGCCGCGATCGAGCCGGCGCCATTGCCGACCTCGGCCACATCGACGGCGGGCACCCGCATCAGGTAGCCGCCGGCCTTGATGAAGCGCGACGGCACCGACATGCCGGCCCGGAATTCATATTCATGGGTGCGCGACAGCACGCCGCGATGAACCAGCGCCGCCGACGCGGTGGTGCCGCCCATGTCGAAGACGACCATATCGGGCTCACCGATGGCGGCCCCCAGCCGCGCGGCGCCAACCGCACCTGAGGCACGGCCCGACGAAATGAAGAACACCGGCTTGTCGCGCGCCACCGCCGCCATGGAGAGGCCGCCGTTGGAATTGCCGATGAGCAGCGGAGCGCTGACTCCTTCGGCGCGAAGCATGGTTTCAAGGCGGCCCAGATAGCCGCGCAATGCGGGGAGGACATAGGCATTGACCGCCGTGGTTGAAGTCCGCTCATACTCGCCCGCGACCGGGAGCACGTCGATCGAGGCGGTGACGGCGATTTCGGGAAACGCCTCACAGAAAACAAGGGCGGCGGCACGCTCGTTGGCCGGATTCCTGTAGGAGTTGATGAAGCAGATTGCCACCGACTCAATCTCTTCGGCGCGGAAAAAAAGACCCGCCTCGATGACGTCATCATGGTTGAGCGGGCGCAGGATGGTGCCATCGGCGGCGGTGCGCTCATCCACCTCAAGGCGATAGCGGCGCGGCACCAGCGGCGGCGGCTTGTCCCAGGTGAGATCGAACATCGAGGGCGTGCGCAGGCGGCCGATTTCGAGCACGTCGCGAAAGCCCCTGGTGGTGATGAGGCCGCACCGGGCGCCGCGTTTTTGCAGCAGGGTGTTGGAGCCGACCGTGGTGCCATGCAGGACTTCAGTGAGGACTCCGGCCGCGACGCCCGACTGATCGAGAACGGCGCGCAGGCCCGAGATCACGGCCTCCTCGGGCGCATCGGGCGTGGAACTCACTTTCGCGGAAAAGGCCGTGCCATCGCCGCGCAGCAGCACAAGATCGGTGAAGGTTCCGCCGATGTCGACGC
>JANPCA010000299.1:0-2453 GCA_031430715.1 Hyphomicrobiales bacterium
TGATGGTCTCGCCAGACTCGGAGTCAGTCGACACCCGGAACGACGGATCTTCGGCCGCCAGCTTATAAAGCGCCACCGCCATCTTTTCCTGGTCGGCCTTGGTCTTGGGCTCGACCTTCATTTCGATGACCGGCTCGGGGAATTCCATCTTCTCGAGAATGACGGCTTTGGCCGGATCGCACAGCGTGTCGCCGGTGCGCGAGTCCTTCAAGCCCACGAGCGCCACGATGTCGCCCGCATAGGCTTCGGAAATTTCCTCGCGGTTGTTGGCATGCATCAGCACCATGCGGCCGACGCGCTCGGTCTTGTCGCGGGTCGAATTCAGAAGCGCGATGCCCTTGTGCAGGGTGCCGGAATAGACGCGGCAGAAGGTCAGGATGCCATATTGGTCATCCATCAACTTGAAGGCCAGCAGCGCCAGCGGCTCGGTGTCGGACGACACACGCACGGTCTCGCCGCCGGTCTTGACATCAATGCCCTTGATCGGCGGCCGGTCAACCGGCGAGGGCAGATAATCGATCACCGCATCGAGCAGCGGCTGCACACCCTTGTTCTTGAAGGCCGAACCACAGAGAACCGGGAAGAAGGCGCTGGTGAGAACAGCCTTGCGCAGCAGGCGCTTGATCGTCTCGATGGGGATTTCCTTGCCGTTCAAGAAATCTTCCGTGGCCTGATCTTCAAGTTCGCAGCAGGCTTCGACCATTTCGGCCCGGGCCTGAACGGCGGAGTCGAGCAGTTCCGCCGGAATGTCTTCGTCGTGATAATTGGCGCCGAGCGCTTCATTCTCCCAGATCACCGCCTTCATGCGGACGAGATCGATCAGACCCTTGAAGTCGGCTTCAGCACCGATCGGCAGTTGGATCGGAACCGGCCTGGCGCCGAGGCGCTCCTTGATGTCCTTGATGCACTGCTCGAAGCTGGCACCGGTCTTGTCCATCTTGTTGCAGAACACGATGCGCGGCACGTTATACTTGTCGCCCTGGCGCCATACGGTCTCGGTCTGGGGCTCGACGCCCTGATTCGAATCGAGCACGCAGACGGCGCCGTCAAGCACACGTAAAGAACGCTCGACTTCGATGGTGAAGTCGACGTGGCCCGGCGTGTCGATGATGTTCATGCGCTTGCCCTGCCAGTAGGCAGTAGTGGCAGCCGAGGTGATGGTAATGCCGCGCTCTTGCTCCTGCTCCATGAAATCCATGGTGGCGGCGCCGTCGTGCACTTCGCCCATCTTATGGCTCTTGCCAGTGTAATAGAGGATGCGCTCCGTGGTCGTGGTTTTGCCAGCATCGATGTGGGCCATGATGCCGAAATTGCGATAGTCCTCGATGGCGTGAGCGCGGGCCATAATCTTGAATTCCTGTATCTTTTACCAGCGGTAATGGGAGAAGGCGCGGTTGGCCTCCGCCATCTTGTGGGTGTCTTCGCGCTTCTTGACCGCGGTGCCGCGATTCGAAGCAGCGTCGAGCAGCTCGCCCGACAGACGGTCCACCATGGTGGTTTCGTTGCGGTTCCTCGCCGCGATGATGATCCAGCGGATGGCCAGAGCCTGGCGGCGCTCGGTGCGCACTTCGACGGGCACCTGATAGGTGGCGCCACCGACACGGCGCGAGCGCACCTCGATGGCCGGCGCCACATTGTTGAGTGCGTCGTGGAACACCTGGACGGGATCCTGCTTGGCCTTGGCCTGGATCTTGTCGAAGGCGCCATAGACGATGCCTTCGGCGACCGACTTCTTGCCCTCGTACATGAGGTTGTTCATGAACTTCGAGACGACCAGGTCGCCGAACTTCGGATCCGGATTGATTTCACGCTTTTCGGCGCGGTGACGACGTGACATTTTACTTGAGTCTCCCCGCTCTTACTTAGGACGCTTGGCGCCGTATTTGGACCGGCGCTGGCGGCGCTTGACGATACCTTGCGTATCGAGCACGCCGCGGATGATGTGATAGCGGACGCCGGGAAGGTCCTTGACGCGGCCGCCGCGAATCATGACCACCGAATGTTCCTGAAGGTTGTGGCCCTCGCCCGGGATATAGCTCACCACTTCGAAACCGTTGGTGAGGCGGACCTTGGCCACCTTGCGCAAAGCCGAGTTCGGCTTCTTGGGCGTGGTGGTGTAGACGCGCGTGCACACGCCGCGCTTCTGCGGGCAGGCCTGCATGGCGGGCACCTTGTTGCGGTACACCGGCGCCTGGCGCGGCTTGCGGATGAGCTGGTTGATCGTCGGCATTGGGCCTTGTCTCTACCTTCGAACCCGATTGCACATAAACAAAAACACCAGCGTGATCCGGGTTCATGGGATCCACGCAGTGCTCCAAAACCAGAGGACCCGTGGGAGCAGCAGCGCCCAGGGGTCTTGACCTTAGAATGTTCCGTCTTGCCTTCCTCGCAACGTTTCGGAGCACGAAGCCCCGACTGCCTGCCGCCAGAAAGCGAAGCGGTATCTACAGGGG
>JANPCA010000300.1:0-3463 GCA_031430715.1 Hyphomicrobiales bacterium
CGGCGCTGACCATAGCACTCCTCCTGCCGATCACCCGCAAGCTCGACCCGACCGGCGCCTTCATCATGTTCGCCGGGCTTTATTACGGCGCCATGTATGGCTCCTCCACCACCTCGATCCTGCTCAATACGCCGGGCGAATCGGGATCGATCGTGACGGCGCTTGAGGGCAACCAGATGGCCAGGCGCGGGCGCGGTGCGGCGGCGCTCGCAACGGCGGCCATCGGTTCCTTCGTGGCGGGTACCATCGGCACCTTGCTGCTGACTTTTACAGCACCGCTGTTCGTCAAGCTCGCCATCCTGTTCGGCCCGGCTGAATATTTCGCGCTGATGGTGCTGGCCTTCATGACCGTCACCACGCTGCTTGGTTCGTCGGTGACGCGTGGCATGACCAGCCTGCTGGTCGGGCTGGCTTTCGGGCTGGCTGGTACCGACATCCTCACCGGGCAGCCGCGCCTGGTCTTCGGCATTCCCAGCATGCTGCGCGGCATCGACACGGTGGTGGTGGCGGTGGGCCTCTTCGCGGTGGGCGAGGCGCTCTACATGGCGTCGCGGCGCGACCTGCGCGAGGCGGTGATCCTGCCGATCAAGGGTTCAATGTTCATGACGCGTGAGGAGTGGCGGCGCTCCTGGAAGCCATGGCTGCGCGGCACGGCGCTGGGTTTTCCGTTTGGCGCGCTGCCGGCGGGCGGCACAGAAATTCCGACGTTTCTGTCCTATTTCCTGGAAAAGAAACTGGCGAAGAACCCGGAAGAATTCGGCAAGGGCGCCATCGAGGGCGTGGCGGGGCCGGAAGCCGCCAACAATGCGGCGGTGGCGGGCGTGCTGGTACCGCTGCTGGCCCTGGGGCTTCCGACGTCGGCCACGGCGGCGATCCTGTTGGCGGCTTTCGAGCAATACAATCTCCAGCCGGGGCCGCAACTGTTCACGGCGTCCGGCCCCCTGGTGTGGGGTCTGATTGCCAGCCTCTATATCGGCAACGTCATGCTGCTGGTCTTGAACCTGCCGCTGGCGGGTCTATGGGTCAAGCTGCTGGCCATCCCGCAGCCGCTGCTCTATGGCGGCATTCTGGTGTTCTCGACGCTTGGCGTCTATTCGCTCAGCAATTCGGTTTTCGATCTGGTGCTGCTGTTCATCGTGGGTATCATCGGCTTTCTCATGCGGCGCCATGATTTCCCGGTGGCGCCGGCCATCATCGGACTCATTCTGGGGCCGATGGCGGAAGCCCAGTTCCGCCGGGCACTGACCATCGCCCAAGGCGACGGATCGGTGTTCTTCACGCACCCGATTTCACTGGCGCTGCTGCTGATCGCGCTCGCCGTGGTGGTGGTGCCCTTCGTGCTGCGCCGGATCTTGACGATCAAGGCTTGAATTGTAATCGCTATAGATACATATAGACGCCGGAAAGCGAGGTCATCGTGGACATCGGCATCTATACATTCGCGGACGTGGCGCCCGGCGCCTCCCCTGGCCTGCGGTTGCGCAACCTGGTTGAGGAAATGCAACTGGCCGACCAGGTGGGCCTCGATGTTTTCGGGGTTGGCGAGCATCACCGCCCGGATTATTCGGTTTCAGCCCCCGCCGTGGCGCTGGCGGCGGGCGCGGCACGGACCCGGAACATCCGCTTGACCAGTGCCGTGACGGTCTTGAGTTCGGACGATCCGGTGCGGGTGTTCCAGCAATTTGCGACCCTCGACGGTATTTCCAACGGCAGGGCCGAGATCATGGCAGGGCGGGGTTCGTTTATCGAGAGCTTCCCGCTGTTCGGCTACGACCTCGCGGATTACGACCGGCTGTTCGCCGAGAAGCTCGACAGGCTGTTGAAGCTCCGCGATGGTCTGGTTCCCGGCGTCTATCCGTTGCCGGTACAGGACAAGCTGCCGGTCTGGATCGCGGTGGGCGGCACGCCGCAATCGGTGGTGCGGGCCGCCACGCTGGGGCTGCCCATGGCGCTAGCCATCATCGGCGGCGATCCCAGCCGCTTCGCACCCTATTTCGATCTCTACCGCGAAGCCTCCCAGAAAGCCGGCCGCAATCCCAGCGACACGAAACTCAGCCTCAACATGCACGGCTTCGTCGCCGAGACCAACACGGCCGCCAGGGAGACATTCTACGGTCCGCACAACGAAGTGATGAACCGCATCGGCCGCGAGCGCGGCTGGCCGCCCTCGGGCCGGGCGCAGTTCGAGGCTTCCTGCGGACCCAACGGACATCTGCTGATCGGCTCGCCGCAGGAGATGGCGGACAAGATCATCGGGCTGCACCGCAACTTCGGCAACCACCGCATCCTGATCCAGATGGCCATCGGCGCCATGCCGCATGCGCAAGTTCTGAAGGCCATCGAACTGCTTGGCACGAAGGTCGCACCACTCGTAAAGGAGGCCACATCATGACACTTCCCCATGTTCCAGACCCCATGCCCGGCGATGCGAAGGCGGCCGATCTGATCGAGACGGTGATCGTGCCGCGGGCCCGCGATCTTGGCGGCTTCGAAGTGCGCCGCGCCTTGCCTTCGGCGGAGCGCCAGATGGTCGGGCCGTTTATCTTCTTCGATCAATTCGGCCCAGTTCTGATGAAATCTGGGCAGGGAATCGACGTGCGCCCGCATCCGCATATCGGACTGGCCACCGTCACCTGGCTGTTCGACGGTTCGATCTTTCACCGCGACAGCCTGGGCTCGGAGCAGGCGATTGCGCCGGGCGAATTGAACTGGATGACGGCGGGCAAGGGCATCGTCCATTCGGAGCGCACTTCGGCTACCGACTTGGCGCGGGATCGGAATGTCTTCGGTATTCAGAGCTGGGTGGCCCTGCCCAAGGTCCACGAGGAGACGGCGCCCGGCTTCGAGCATATAGCGATGGAGCGCCTGCCGGTACTCGAGGACCGCGGCATCTCGGCGCGCATCGTGGCGGGTTCGCTCTACGGTGCAACGTCGCCTGTGAAAACGCATTCGGATCTGTTCTATGCCGATGTGCAATTGCAGGCCGGCGCCGCATTACCGCTTCCCCCCGAGCACGAGGAGCGCGGTGCTTATATCGCGGAAGGCGAGGTCGAGATTGCCGGACAGGCCTTCGAAGCAGGCCGCCTGTTGGTCTTCCGCCCCGGCGATGCCATCACCATCCGTGCACGGACGAATGCCCGCGTGATGCTGCTAGGCGGCGAGCCGATGGACGGTCCGCGCTATATCTGGTGGAATTTCGTGGCCTCGTCCAAGGACAAGATCGAGGCGGCGAAGGACGATTGGAAACAGGCCCGCTTCGGCATCGTGCCTGGCGATGAGAAGGAATTCATTCCGCTGCCTGAGGTGTGAGGAGGAGCGAATAATACCAACCGTCATAAGTTATGACACTTCCGCCCATTGACGGGTAGCAAGCGAGACGATGCGGTCTGGGGTTTCAATGAGATCGTTCCAGGCCGCGCAGCAGGCTTCGACGATGGCGTCGTAGGTTTCGTAGATACGGATG
>JANPCA010000301.1:0-1777 GCA_031430715.1 Hyphomicrobiales bacterium
CGGACTTTCGCCGATCCACATGAAGCAGGCGACCGCCGCACCGGCGATCACGAATTCCACCAGCAGCCTGATCTTGCCGGAAAAGCCCTTGGTCGAGGACTTGGTGACTTTCAGGAAGTCGTCGTAGAATCCGATGGCGCCGAAGCCCAATGTCACGAACAGCACCGCCCAGACATAGAGATTGCTGAGGTCCGCCCAAAGCAATGTGGAGACGAAGATGCCCGACAGCATCATCAGCCCACCCATGGTGGGCGTGCCCTGCTTCTCGACGATGTGGCGCTGTGGCCCGTCGCTGCGGATGGGCTGGCCGCGGCCCTGCTTGACTTTCAGGAGTGCGATGATGCTCTGGCCGAAGAGGAAGACGAAGAGCAGGGCCGTCAGGATGGCTGCTCCCGTGCGCGTCGTCTGGTAGCGGAACACGTTGAAGGGCGAGAACTCGTCGGTGAGGCTGTTGAGCAAGTAGTATAGCATCAGGTTTCCTTCCGGACGGGCGGATGCGCCGCCGTGATGGCCTCGACGAGTGGGCCCATGCGGCTGCCGAGCGAACCCTTGACCATCACCACATCGCCGGCCCTCAAGCCGTCCAGCAGCGCCTCGCGGATGCCGTCCGATTGCCCGGCATGGGCGCCGCGTTTCGGTGCCGGAACCCGCTCCCAGAGATTCGTCATCAAGGGACCGGCGGCGTATAGGACATCCACACGGGCCTCGTCCATGGCCTCCATGAGCTCGGCATGAAGCTTTGGTCCATGTTCGCCCAGTTCCAGCATGTCGCCAAGAACCGCGATGCGGCGGCCGCCCTTGCCCGGCCTCGCATGGGCGAGCAGGGAAAACGCCGCCCGCATCGAGGCCGGATTGGCATTGTAACTTTCATCGATGAGCAGCAACGCGCCGCCGCCGAATGTCAAGCGCTGCTGCACGCCGCGCCCCTTGGCCGGTTCCGCCGTGGCCAGCGCCAGCGCGGCGCGCGCCAGATCGGCGCCCGCCAGCTTGGCGGCGGCCAGCACCGCGAGGCTGTTGACCGCCATGTGTTCGCCCGGAACGCCGAGCTTGTAGATGAGCTTCTCGCCCATCACGTCCGCCGTGATGCAGCAGCAATCGGCATGGAAGGCCGCGCGCTCGATCCTCACATCGGCCTCGGGAGATGTACCAAAGGACACGATGTGGCCGGCCCCAGAGGCCCGAGCCGCGGCAGCGAGCTTTGCAAAATAGGGCGTGTCGCGGTTGATGACGGCATGGCCGCCTTGAACAACCCCTGCGAAGATTTCCGCCTTGGCATCGGCGATTTCGTCCAGCGAATTGAAATGGCCGAGATGGCTGGCGGCAATCGTGGTGACGATAGCGATGTGCGGTTCCACCATGGCCACCAGCGGCGTGATCTCGCCCGCGTGATTCATGCCGATCTCGAAGACGCCGAAGGCCGTTTCGCGTGGCATGCGGGCCAGCGTCAGCGGCACGCCCCAATGATTGTTGAAGGACGCGGCCGAGGCGTGAGTATTGCCCGATGCCGACAGCGCCACGCGCAGCATGTCCTTGGTGCTGGTCTTGCCGACGCTGCCGGTGACGCCGATGATCTGGCCCTGGCAGCGGGCCCGCGCCGCACGCCCCATGTTCTCAAGCCCGCGCAACGGATCTTCTGCAACTTCCAGCACCGGCCCGGCGGCCAGCATCCCGTCCGCCAGTCTTGAGACGACGGCAAGTCCAGCGCCTGCTTGCAAGGCATTGGCCACGAAGCGGTGGCCGTCATGCACGTCGCCGGTGATGGCCACAAAGATATCGC
>JANPCA010000302.1:0-18270 GCA_031430715.1 Hyphomicrobiales bacterium
GCTTGGAGGCGGAACGGTAACCGGCGGTCAGATCGGCAAGCGCCACGTAGAACCACTCGTTCTCCGGAATGACGACATCGCGGCTGAAATGCAGACCCTTGCCATTGGCGCTGACCTCGACGTCGACATCATGCGTGCCGGGCGGCAGAATACGCTGCATCACGAAGGCATTGGACGCGTCGACGGGGACCGCTTCGCCGAGCGCCGCGACGGCGTGGCCCAAGGGAACATTCTGACCATGGATGGTAATGGCGCCGCCGGTCACCGCAATGTTGCGCAAGCCCGTGCGGTCCTCGCCATAACCAGGCGCCGCGGCCGTTGACCGTTGCGGTTGCGCCCCCGCAACCGTCCGGCGCAGCGCCAAGGCAACGGTCTCGTCATAGCGGCCCTCGGCGTCATAGACGCGCAGCACATAGTCCATTTCGGCAGGCGCGTGCTCCGGCATGCGCCAGGCGGCGATGCCGTCCACGGCCACGCCGATGATCGCGTAGGTGATATCCTTCGCCATATCGCCGCGGCGGTAGATGCGAATTTCGCGGCGCGACACGAAGGCCGGATAGTTGAGACTGGCGAGAAAGCGGATGGTTTCTCCGGCGTCATAGGCAATTCGTACCGGAGTGGCCGAAACGTTCAAAACGGGCGTGACGCCCAGCCCATCGAATTTGATCTGGATGTCGGTGGAGTCCAGATCGATGGCGGCCTTGCGCCGCGTGCCTACGGCTTTGCCGCTGCCGTCGACGGCAACGCCATCGACCGAAATCGTGAAGGGCTTCGGCTGCGCCAGCGCCACGCAAGGCAGCGGCATCATCATGACGCAGACCAGCGCCGGGGGCCCAACCCATGATCGCAACCTGACCGCCATCCTGCCATGAAAGAAGGGGTTCACG
This sequence comes from Hyphomicrobiales bacterium, assembly GCA_031430715.1. Classification (GTDB taxonomy): domain Bacteria; phylum Pseudomonadota; class Alphaproteobacteria; order Rhizobiales; family Aestuariivirgaceae; genus Aestuariivirga. Next base: position 888 of record JANPCA010000302.1, read on the forward strand.
TTTCTACTCCACACCAACAGCGCGCGCGTCGATCGCCAGACTGTAAACGCCGTGGCGCCGCTTCCATTCATTGGCGATGAGCATCCGCACGGTTGCCAGCCGCCGTTCCGCCAGCGCGGGGCCAACGCCGCCGTGCTCATAGGTGAGCTTGAGAACCGACGGCTCCTGTTCCAGCACGCGGATGAGATGGGCGATGCCCGCGTGCCATTGCGGCCGCAGCGCTGGCTTGCCATTCACAAATGCAGCATCGCTCAAATCGAGCATCACCTGCCGCAGGATCGAGGCACCAAAATTCAGCTTCGTCACCTTGCCTCGCGTCAGGCGGACATCGCGCGGGTTTTCGCTGGTGACGCTGTAGCCCGAAGGCAAGGTCCGCGTGTCCAGCTTCATCATGAAGTTCGATCCCGTTGCCGCATCCGGAATATCGGCGCACGGAACATGGAAGCGGCCATGCTTGTCGGTGGTCACCAGAAGTCCCTTGACCGTGGCGACGCGCACGCCGGCAAGGCCGGGTTCGCCGTCCTCGGCATAGCCATTGCGGTTCGTGTCATCGAACACCCGTCCGATGACCTCGCCGCAATCGAAGACATGCTCGTCCATGATGGTGACCGCCGCCTGGGCGGAGGCCAGGAGATTGCCGGCCGCGTCGCGGAGTTCGGCGCGGTTGATGACCCGGCCCGTCTGGGAGGATGTCGAGGCGCGCAAGCTGAGCTTCAGCAAAATGGCGCCGGCGGCATTGGGGCTGAGGCCATCGAAGCGTAGCCTGCGCCCATCGGCGGTGGCCGTGACGGGGCCGCCGTTGGCGGTGGCACTTCCGGTCACGAAGGTGAACCCGGGCGGCATGATATCGGTGATGCTCAATGGTCCGGGACCGGCATCGGACGAGACGATGACGAAGGCCACGGGCTCGCCACGCCGGATTTCGGAATCGACGGCTGTCTTGCTAAGCTGCGGCACGCTCAGCGCCACCGGTGTGACGGTCGGATCGCTGCCGCTGAGGCTGTCATTGTCCGACAGGTCGGTGATGGTGCCGCCCGGGGGCGTTGTTGCTGAAACATTGGCCTGATTGGAAACGCGGCCCGCCACGGCATCGGCGATGGTGACGGCGTAGCGGGCCGTGAAGGTGGTGCTGTCGGTGGCGCCCACCGCAAGGCGCGCCAGAGGTCCGCCCGTCACCGGCACCAGCGCATCGGTGATGCGGAGATTGTCCAGCGTCTGGTTGCCCGTGTTGGTGACGGCGAAGGCATAGATGATGATATCGCCGGAATCGGTCCTGCCATTGCCGTTGACATCGCTGACGGCGGCCACGGTTTTGATGAGCCCGATGCCCGGCGTCTGGTTGATCGCCGTGACCGTCGGATCGCTGCCATCCAGGCTCGCTTCGTCCGACACATCGGTGACGCTAACATCGCCGCGCGCCGTGCCCGACACCGTGGCCTGATTGCTGACCATGCCCTGATCGGCGTCCGCCTGGGCGATGACATAGAGAGCCATGAATGTCGTGCCATCGGTTTGCGAGACGCCGAGGCTGGCGATCGGGCCACCCTGAACCGGCACCTTGGGATCGGTGACGGTCACGTTGGCCAGCGCCACGTTTCCGGTGTTGGTCACCACGAAGGCATAGGCGATTTCATCTCCGGCATCGGTCAGGCCATTGCCGTTGCGGTCGGTGACGCCGGTGACCGATTTCACCAGGGCGATGGCGGGCGCGCTGCTGAGGATCGTGACGGTCGGATCGTTTTCCGACACATTCTCGCCATCGGACAGATCGCTGACGGCCCGGCCCGATGGGCTGGTGCCAAGGGCGGTGGCCTGATTGGTTACCCTTCCGGCCGTCACGTCCGCGGCGGTGATGCGGTAAGTTGCGGTAAACGTGGTCGAGTCCGTTTCTCCGGCCTCGAGATTCAGGATCGGCCCACCGCTCACGGTGACCAGAGGGTCGGTGACCGTCACATTGCTTAGGGCTACGTTGCCGGTGTTGGCGACGGTGAAGCCATATTCGATGGTGTCGCCGGCATCGGTCTGGCCATTGCCATTGCGGTCGGTGATGGCTTCGACGCGCTTGACGAGCGCAATGGCGGGCAGCACGGTCACCGGCGTGATGGTCGGATCGTTCTCCTCGACATTGGCATTGTCGGACAGGTCGCTGACACCGCGCCCCGACGGGGTGACGCCCGATGCCGTGGCCTGATTGGTGACCCGCCCGGCCAGCGCGTCGGCCGCCGTGATGACATGGCGCGCCGTGAAAGTCGTGGCGTCGGTCTGAGCGGGAGCGAGACGTGCGAGCGGCCCGCCGCTCACCCGGACCAGCGGATCGCTGACCGAAATGCTCCGCAGTGTGACGTTGCCGGTGTTGGTCACCGCGAAGGCATAGTTGATGACATCGCCCACGTCGTTGATGCCGTTGCCGTTGCTATCGGTCACCGAGGCCGCCGATTTGACCAGGGCGATGCCGGCGAGTTCGGGAATGACCGTGACGGTGGGACTGTTGCCGGTGACCGCCGTGCCGTCGGAGAGATCGGTCACCGTTTTCCCATCGGGCGTCACCGCCGAGGCCGTGGCCTGATTGGTGATCCGGCCCGCATCGGCATCCGCCTGGGTGATGATGTAAGTGGCGCGGAAAACCGTGCTGTCGGTCTGGCCCGGCGCCAGCACCGCGATCGGCCCGCCGGTGACCGTGGCGAGCGGGTCGGTGACCGTGACGTTGGCAAGTGTCACATTGCCAGTGTTGGTCACCGCGAAGACATAGTTAAGCTGATCGCCGGCATCGGTCAAACCGTTGCCGTTGAGATCGGCGGTCAGCGTCATCGTCTTCACCACGGCGATCGCCGTGGTGGGCAAGAGGCTGGTCACCGTCGGATCATTGCCGCTGACCGACGTGGCGCTGGATGGGTCGGTCACCACCGTACCCGTGGGTGCTGTTCCCGATGCGATGGCCTGGTTCACAACCCGTCCGGCATTGATGTCGGCCTGGGTGATGGCGTAGCTGGCGGTGAAGGCCGTCGTGTTCGATGCGCCGGGTGCAAGGGATGAGATAGGCCCGCCCATCACCGTAACCAGGGAATCGCTGATGGTGAGATTGGTGAGCGTGACGTTGCCGGTGTTGGTCACGGTGAAGCCGTAGGCGATGATGTCGCCCGGATCGGCAATTGAGTTTGATCCGAGATCGGCCGAACCGGACTTCACCAGGGCGATCGCCGGGCGGCTGGCGAGCGGCACCAGGACCGTATCGACGGACACCAGCGTCGCCCCGCCGGGATCGACTCCCGTCGCGGCCGCGGTATTGCCGACGAAGCCAGAATCGATATCGGCCTGGGTGAGAGTGTAGGTGGCGCTGAAGAGCGCCTGCGCGCCGGGTGCGAGATTGGTGATGGCGGCGGGCGTGATGGCGGCGGTCATCAGGTCATCGGCGCTTTCGAGGCCGCTGAGGGGAAGCGGACCGGTAAGCGCCACATTGAGTTCGAGATTGCGGCCCCGGGCGGAAATCAACGCATCGGCCCTGATCGCGCCGTCCTTGATTTCTTCCTCCGTCAGTTTTCTGGTGAACAGCACGCCGCCCGTGTCGGTCGCCCCGGGCATCAGCTGCTCAAGCATTCCATTGAAAACGGTGGACGAGGCGTCGCGGACGCCGATGGCGAAGAGCGGCGCGTCACCGGTATTCGTGAGGCTGTAGACAATGCCGATCTGGTCGCCGTCCTTGGGGTGCCGCGCATCGCCGGTCAGCTGCACCAGCCGCCGCGTGCCGTTGAGGTTCATGGGCAACGGCGGAAGGTCTGTGTTGGCGGCGGGCGGACCGTCAGACAGCGCCGCGATTTCAGGTTTCACGGCCTGCCACTCCTCGACAATGGCCCCGCGCAAGCCGTCGCCCGCCGATGCGGTCAGCATCGGGTCGGAGCCGGTCAGGAGGCCATCGAGCGCGGCCAGCGCCCGGCCCACTGGCGCTCGGTTCGCCAGATCGAGCAGGGGATCGGTGATCCGGACATTGCGGAGCGCCGTTGGCCCCGTGTTGGTGACCAGGAACTGATAGAAGATCGTATCGCCGGCATCAGCACGGCCGTCGCCGCCGTCATTGAGCGTTCCGGCCTTGGCGAGCGTCAAGCCTTGCGAGGCGGCGAGTGCTGTCGTCGCGCCATCGATGGCGCTGACCGAAGCACCGCCTGGATCGAGGCCGCTGACCGAGGCGGTATTCGAGACCTGGCCCGCATCGATGTCGGCCTGGGTCAATTGATAGAGAGCGGTGAAGGTGGTTGCGTCGGTGCGTCCCGGTTGGAGCACTGTCAACGGCCCGCCCGCGACGCTGACCAGCGGATCGCTGACCGTCACATTGCGCAGGCTGACATTGCCGGTGTTGGATACGGTGAAGCGGTAGGAAATGGTATCGCCCACATCGGGCTTGCCATCGCCGCCGTCATTATAGGCGCCCGTCTTGAACAGCGAGATGCTTGGATTGGAGGCCTCGACGCCAACCGTCGCGGCCGCCGTCTTCTGGACCGTTACGGTGCCATAGGTGCCGGTGACCACGACGCTGTTGACGATATCGGCGGGAGCGGATTGAACCTGCGCCAGTCCCATCACACAAGCCAGCAGCGCCACTGGAAGCTTGCGCTTCCGGTGTGCCACGGGACAAGTGCCTGGCTCGCGCAGGATGCGCATCCGATCCCGGTCCTTCCTTATTGCAGGTTGTCCACGTCGTCCTGGGTGACGACATAGGTTGCCGTGTAGACTGCCACGTCGCCGGGCTGCAGCAGCGTGATGGTGTTGCCGGTGTTGGTGGAACCGGTGTTGGTCGTGAACGAGCCGAAGGCCGGGGTGAGTGCACCCACCACACCCTTGTGTTCGTCCGAGAGCGTGACGCCGGTGATCGGCACGTTGCCCGCGTTGGTGACCGTGTAGGTGTAGGTGACGGTCGTCCCGGCCACGACGTTGGTGGTCACGTCGGCCACTTTGCTGACCAGCAGCGACGGAGTGATGTCGAGCTCGATGCTGCGGGTGTCGGTATCGGTGACCGCCACGGCGCCGGTGCCATCGTTGTAACTTGATGTGACCGTCGCGGTGTTGTCGAGATAGCCGTCCGGTTCGGCGGAACCGGAGAAACCGGTGCCGCTGCCGCCGCCCGCCGTGTTGATGTCGGCGGCCACCACCGTATAGGTCGAGCTATAGGTGATCACGTCACCCGGACCTAGCTTGTCCCAGTCACCGTCGCCGGTGATGGTGTCGGTTGAGTCATTGAGCGTGCCTGCACCCGCCGAACCGTTGTCGGTGGTGACCGACACCGGCACGACGACAGCCGGGGCCGTGCCGGCACCATCATGGGCGTCCGAGACGGCAACGTCCGAGAGGGTCACGTTGCCACTGTTGGTGACCGTGTAGGTGTAAGTGACCAGGTCACCCGCATCGGCCTTGCCGTCGCCGTCGGCGTCGTCTCCGGGCGCGGCGAAGGAAATGGCCTTCACCACGGTTACGGCCGGCGCGTCGTCGACGACGTCGACGTTCTCGGTGTCGGTGGCATTCACCGCGACACTGCCCGGCGCCGTGCCGGACACGGTGATGGTATTGTCGATGGTCGCATAGGCGGGCGCCACCTGGGACACCGCCACGAACAGGGCGAGCGGCGCCGCCGAGAAGCGCAGCATGCGTTTGCCGGCGCGCGTGATGTTGTCGTTCGCGGCGCGCCGTGGTCGTAGCGGGCTGCGAGGCAATTCAGTCTCGTTATTCATCGTACTTACTTTCGTCCTCACTTGTTTGAGTTGGGCAAAATAATCTTGTGGAAGGCCGCAAGCCGGGCTTGCGGGCATCGTCGTCGGGCCGGTCGTTTGCGCTGTTCCGAGATCGGGTGGCCACGCGGCAGGGCGGCAATCACCGGACAGGCTCCAAGGCGGCGGGGAAGTGTGTTCATTGGCGTTGATCCACGTCGGCTTGGGTTACGGTATAGGTCGCGGTGAAAGTGACGGCATCGCCCGGCGCCAGGACGGACCACGTGCCATTGGCCGCGGTCACATCGGTCGAATCGCCGATGGTGCCGGAATCGAGGGTGAGCGTTTCGTTGCCGGGAACGGGGACCGGACCAGAGGCATTATGCGAATCGCCCATGGCGGCGTTGCTGATCGTCTGATTGCCGGTGTTGGTGACGATATAGGTGTAGGTGATCACCTGGCCCGCGGTCACATCGGTGGTGTCGTTGGCGGTCTTCGCCACCTGCAGGGCCGGATTGACGAGCAGGGCGACGCTGGTGCTGCCCGCGCCCTGGACGCTGACCGCGCCATAGCTGCCCGCCGCCGTCGCGGTGTTGTCGATGTCGTCGTCGCCGCCGCCGCCAGTGTCGAAGTCGGCCTGGGTTACTGAGTAACTAAGAGAACAGGTCTCCACTCCGCCCGGCGCCAGCGTAGCAATGGCCGCCGTGCCGCTGGTGGCGCAGGTGACGGCACCCAGCGGATCGCTGACGGTGATCGAAGTCACCGTGACATTGCCGCTGTTGCTGACCGTGATGGTGTAGGTGATCGCATCGCCCGCCGCATCGGCGTCGGCCACCGATGCCGACTTGGCGACGGTGAGCTCCGGCACGGCCAGTGTGTTGGTGAAGCTACAGGTGAAGTCCGCGCCATTGACGATATTGGCGCCCGGGATGGTGAGCACCGTTCCCGTGAGCGTGCCGATCGAACCGCTGTTGCCGGTCACCGCGCTGTTGGCATCGCTACAGGCGGCGGAGGTGATGAAATATCCTGTTGCCACCCCTTCGGTGATGGTGACGCCGCTGCCCGATGTGGTGACCTGGATGGCGCTCGGCGAAGCGGGAGCGGCGGTGCCGATGGCGCTGGTCGTAATGTCTAATGGCGTGCTGTCCAGATTGGTCTGCGTGAAGGTGAACGGACCGCCGGCTCCAACCAGCGTCACCTTCTGGACTTTCACCGTCGGGATGCGGCGGTTGGTGAAGGTGCAGTTGAACCGGGCGCCAGCCACGGCATTGGCCGCGGCGATGGTGAGCGTCGCGCCCGACAGCGTGCCGAAAGTTCCGGTGTTGCCCGTCACCGTGCTGTTGGCGTCGCTGCAACTGGCACTCACCACCGCGTAACCTGACACGACGGTCTCAGCGACGGTGATGTCCTGGCCTATCGTTGAGACGTCGATGGCGCTGGGGCTGGCCGGTGCCGCGGTACCCGGAACCGTGGTGGTGATATCGGGCAGCGCCGAAGCCAGATTGCTGGCGGAGAAGGCGAACGGCCCCCCGGCACTCCCGAGTGTCACTTTCTGCAGCGTGAGGGTTGGAATCCGTGCGTTGCTGAAGGTGCAGGTGAAGTCGGCGCCCGCCACCACATTGGCGGCCGGGATGGTGAGCACCGTGCCCGACAGCGAGCCGATGCTTCCGCTGTTGCCAGTGATGGCGCTGTTGGCATCCGTGCACGATGCGGCGCTGATAGAGAAGCCGGAGGCAAGCGTTTCGGTCACCGTGACGTCGCTGCCGGTCGTCGTGACCTGAATGGAACTGGGCGAGGCGGGAGCGGCGGTGCCGATGGACGTGGTCGTAATGTTTGAGGGCGTGCTGCCGAGATTGGTCTGCGTGAAGGTGAAGGGGCCGCCGGTTCCGCCGGACGTGATCTTTTGCACCTTCACCAGCGGTATCTTGCGGTTGGTGAAGGTGCATTGGAACTGGGCACCCGGAACCACGTTCACCGCGGGGATGGTGAGGACTTGGCCCGACAGGGAACCGAAGGAACCGGTATTGCCGGTGACGCCGCTGTTGGCATCCGTGCAACTGGCGCCGGTGAGCTGATAGCCGGTGACCGCCGCCTCGGTAATCGTCACGTCCTGCCCGATGGTTGAGACGTCAATGGCGCTCGGGCTGACGGGTGCCGCCGTTCCCGATGTGGCGGTGGTAATGTTGCCTGGCGTTGAAGCGAGGTTGGTGGAACAGAAACTGAACGGCCCGGCCGACGCGCCGAGCGTCACCTTCTGCAGGGTGAGCGCCGGGATCCTGGCATTGGTGAAGGTGCAGGTGAATTCCGAACCGGCTTTCACATTCGCGGCGGGAATGGGGAGTGCCATCCCCGACAGGGTGCCGATACTGCCGGTGTTACCGGTGAGGCCGCTCTCGGAATCGGCGCAGGCAGCACCCGTCAGGCGGTAGCCGGTGACAAGCGTCTCGGTGAGCGACACGGCGCTGCCGATGGTGGTGACGTTGATGGCGGTTGGCGAGGCGGGTGCCGCCGTCCCGATCGCCGTGGTGGTGATGTCCGCCGGCGTGCTGGCGAGATTGGTTTGGGCGAATGCGAAGGGGCCGCTGTAGCCGCCGCTGGTCACCTTCTTGACCTTGACGGTCGGGATCTTGGTGTTGGTGATGGTGCAGACGGCGCCGAAGTCGGTGGGCGTGAGAACCGCCGAAATGGTGCGGTTGGTGTTGTTCACCGTCACGTAGGAGGAGGCGGAAGCGCCCGCTGGCGTGGCGCAGGTGATGCTGGCCGTGGTGTCCCATCCCGATACGGCGGTTTCCGTCAGCGTGAGCGTGGTGGCGCCGCCGGACGAGGTGAAGGGGACTTCCACCCGCTGCGTCGTGCCGTCGGTCAGGTTGAATGTCGAGGGCGTTACGGTGGCACCGCCGGACGCGCTGGTGGTGAAGCCGAAGGCTTGCGAATGGCCATCCGGCAGGGTCTGCTTGGTGATCTGGATATAACCGTTGACGGTTACGCCGGTTACGGTTGCGGTAACACTCGACACGCATTTGGATTTGGTGTTGGCGGTGACGTTGGCGGCCGTGCAGGTGCTGCCGCCTACCGTGTTGCTGAACACCAGGACATAGGGGATCGCCAGTTGATTGGTGCCGGCGGCGGGGGTGCATTGCACCGCGACATCGTTGATCAACAAAGTTGAAGCGGCCGTTGCGGCGTAGTCGCCGCAGACGTCGGTGTCCCAGGTCTGGAAAGGGAGTGGTGATGTTGGAAATACGCCGAGCGAACACGTCTTCGTGGCGTCGTTCAGCTCCGGCGAGGTACCCACTTCGCCGATGAAATACGCGCCATCATAACGCGTAGGAGAGTTCGATGTGATCTGGGCGAGCACGTCGATCGACACGGTCTGCCCCGCAACGCAGGACGACAATGCGGAGGCCGAAGGCTGGTCGAAGGTCAGGCTCGACGAGAAGTCGTTGGCCGTACAGCCGAGATCGGCGCCATAGCGTGTGCCTGCGCAGCTTTGGCCAGTAAGCGCCGTGATGGTGGCCGTCTGCGCCATACTGCGATGCGCCCGCGCATCGAGCAGCAGTGCCGCGAGCACCATTGCCAACGGCACGGATCGGACAGCGTATGACCCCAAAGACTTCAGGACGAAAACCCCCAGACAATCCGCACTCCCGGCGCAACTTGCTGCCGGCACACGCAACACACTGACGGAAAGGCAAGTGTTTCCGATTGAATGCGGACGGTTGCAAAACCGGGCCTGCAACCCATTTCGGCATCGCTCGTGTGAGCGTCGAGTTCGGTTGCAGGTTGAGAATTGGTTAGTTTCGCGTGGTTAATGGGGAGTTAAGTTGTGAGCCATAGTGATGCAAAATGATGCTGGAATATCATTTAGTTAACGCTTGCGTCGCGAAACGGGACAGGCTGTTAAGACCTTATAAATTATAGTTACCAATTGGTTGATGCGGTCACCAAGCCCGCTTTGGGCTGCGGCGCCACATCGCAACGCCACAACTGCCTCGACACTCCCCCGCCGATCTGTCATTAAGGAGTTGTCGCGCGTAAAGTTTAGATGAGGACCCGATGACCCGCATGTCTACCGCCGAGCTACGTGGCTACCAGCAAATCTGCGGTGCCAATGGCGCCATCATGGTGATCGCCTGCGATCAGCGCGGCGGCATCCGCAAGCTTCTGGCAAGCACGCCGGAAGAGCAGGCCAAGATCACCGACACAATTCTGGGCGACACCAAGTCCGACGTGGTGCGCTACTTAGCGGCGCACGCCCCTTGCGTGCTGCTCGATCCCATCTGCGCCGTGCCGCGTGTTGTCGAGGAGGCCTCGCTTGCCCGGGACGTGGCCCTACTGATCGGCCTGGATGCATCGGGCTATGACACCGATCCGGCCGGCCACTATCTCTCGAAACTGGTGCCCGGCGTGACGGCGCGGCGAGTGCGCGAACTGGGCGGCACTGGCGGCAAGCTGATGGTCTATTTGCGCGCTGATCATCCCGGCGCCAATGCCCATAACATCGGCATCATCCGTAACTGCGTGGCTGACTTCGCCGCCGAGGACCTGCTGCTGGTGGTCGAGTTCCTGACCTATCCGATGCCTGGCGAAAGCCCGGAGGATTACAGGGAAAAGTTCCCTTCGCTCATCGAAGGCGGCAGCCGCATCTGCCTCGATCTCGGATCAAAGGTCCTGAAGATTCCCTATCCCGGAACGCCCGAGGCCTGCGCCGCCGTCACCCGCATGGCCGGAAATGTGCCATGGTCGGTGCTCTCCGCAGGGGTCGATCACGCCACCTTCATCGGCCAGGTCGAAATCGCCATGGCCAATGGCGCCTCGGGCGTCATCGCCGGGCGCTCGCTGTGGAAGGATTGCGTGTCTCTGGACCGCGAGCGCCAGAAGCAGCTCCTGCAGGAGAGGGCGCTGCCGCGGCTCCGCGAAATCCAGGCCATTCTGGCGGGCTATCCGAAACCGCTCGCACAAGTGGCATGACGCCAAGCCATGCGGCACGCCATCGGCGTTGATATCGGCGGCACGAGGATCCGCGCGGCCGCTGTGTCGGAGCAGGGCGTCATCCTCGCCCGCCACGCCGCCGCCACGCCAGGAACACCGGAAGCCGTCTTTGCGCAAGTCTCCTCCCTCATCTCGCGCCTGGACGATGACGGAATTGAAGGCATCGGCATCGGCATCCCGGGCCGCGTCAATGGCGCATCCGGAACCATCTATTCCGGCGGCTTTGTCGATCTCTCGGGGCTTGCCCTGGTGGACCGCCTGGCGGCCGCCCACCGCCGCCCGGTCACCGTCGGCAACGATGCCGGCCTGGCCTTGCTGGCCGAGGCCCGTGCCGGCGCGGCGCGCGGGCTGAGCTGCGCCGCGCTTCTGACCATCGGCACCGGCATCGGCGGCGCCGTCATGGTGGATGGCCGCATCTTCCACGGCCGGGCCACGGCCGGGCAACTGGGCCACCTCACGGTCGATGTGGATGGATTGCCATGCCTGTGCGGGCGGCGCGGCTGCGTCGAGACCACGAGTTCCGGCACGGCCCTGTCACGCCACTTGGGCGAGGCGGGACTTGATCCAAGAACCGCCATCGGCGATCTGCTGTTGAGGACCGATGCGGCGGCCAGCACTGTTCTCAAGCGCTGGGCCGGACCGCTGCGTGCCGCCATCGATAGCCTTGTGGCAACGCTCGACCCGGAACGCATCGTCCTGGGCGGCGGCCTCGGCGCGGCGGCCTGCAGGGCGCTGGCGGCCTTCCCCGCTGTTTCGCCCTGGTATCAGTGCGGCGTCGTTCCGGCACTGCTGGGCGACGATGCCGGGGTCATCGGCGCGGCACTCACCTGCCTGGAGCGGCGGCCGTGAGGGCCGCCATCCTGGTCAACGGTGTCCCGGCCTCCGGCAAGAGCACCGTGGCGCGGCTGATCGCCGCGGAAACCGCCTCGCCGCTGCTGACCCTCGATACCATCAAGGAAGCCTTCTTCAACCATCTCGGCACCGGCGACCGCTTCTACAACCGCACCCTCGGCAGGGCCAGCTATGAGGCGGTCTTCGCCCTCATCGCCGATTTCCCCGATGGGGTGACCGCTGTCATCGACGCCTGGTTCGGCTTTCAGCCGATCGAAACGCTTGAGCGGCACATCGCCCGCGCCGGTCTCGGCCAAATCGTCGAGCTATGGTGCCACGCCCCGCCCGCCATCATCGGCGCCCGCTATCTGGCCCGGGTGAGCGAGCGGCCAGCGGGTCACCTCGGCGCCGGCTATGTGCCGGAACTCATCGAACTGGCAAGCCGCGCCGGGCCGACGGGCCGCTTTCCTGTCATCGATGTCGACACGTCGGACCCAAGGGCCACTGCGGGACTGGTTGTCCGCGTCCGGGACGCACTGCGGCGCCCGTCAAATTGATCCGCAGGCTGAGCGGTATTTCGCCACCACGGCGCCAACTTTGCCCTGAATGATTCGCGCCGAAAGCGTTTGGCCATCGGCATTCCCGGTCAGCGATCCGGCATATTGCGATACGAGGCCAGGCGGCACGCCGGCCGCATCGATATTCAGGCGCAGCTGTTTCACCGCCGCCGCCATGCGGGGATTTGGCCAATAATAGCGGATGCGGTCGCTGAGGCCGAAGATGCGTGATGCGTCCGCACCTTCCGGCACATAGCCCCGCCAATGGCGCGGCTCGCCGTCCATCACCGAGGTGAGCGTCTCCACCATCCGCGATGGCGTTTGGACCACAAGCCATTCTTCGATCGCCACCATGGCCATGACCGCCTCGCGGAACGCGAAGGTGAGTTCCGGCCCGACCTTCAGGATGGCGAAGTGGCTTTGCACCAGATCGCCCAATGCCGCCTGCGATTGATAGTCCGTGGAATGGGCCTCGAAGACAACGCCCGGCATATGAACCGCGGATTGGCTCAACGCACCGGCGCGCGCCCGGTCGAAAGCGAAGACCTGGGCATTGCCGAAATCGACTCCGGGCTGCACCACAATGCCGATGACCCGGTTGAAGGCATCCGCCAGGCCATGCTTGGCGAAAGCCTGCCGGTGCAGCTCAAATGTTTTGAGTACGGACTCGGGCCGCGTGATGGCCAGCCCATCGAGCGCTTCCGTTTCGCCGCCCGGAATGGGAACCTCGGTGCCGATGACGTAACAGGGCTTGAGCGGCCCGGAGGCCTGCTCGGCCACGGCGCAAAGTTCAGCCGCGCGCTCCGCCATCACGGATTCGGGCAAGGCGCCGTCATCGGCGCAGGCCATGCTGGCGTCGAGATGAATCTTGCTGAAACCCGCCTCGGCATAATCCCTCACCATGGCCCGGGCGTCGGCCATGGCCAAGGCCGCGGATTGGCCTTTCCATGGATTGGGACCCAGATGGTCGCCGCCGAAGATGATTCGTCCCAGGCCGATGCCCGCATCGCGTGCCAGCCCTTCCGCAAATCGCCGGAAAACCTTGGGCGTCATGCCGGTGTAACCGCCATGCTGGTTGACCTGGTTGCAGGTCACTTCGATCAGGATAGGATCGTTGCCCTCCTGGTGAGCGGCGAGGATCGCCGACAGGGTCTCGGCATGGGCCGTACACCATGAGGCTATTCCAACAGATTTGCCGTCAAGGTTATCCGCGGCGATGCCGGCAATTGTCTTCACGGCTGTAGCGCCAGAAAGCCCTCGATTGTGGCCAGATGACTGTTGCCCTCCATCGGGCCGACCTTGGTGACGGCAAGTGCGCCCGCCGCGTTGGCCCGCTCCATCACCTGCCGCAAGCTATGTTGCCCGGCGGTGATCAGCGTCACGAAAGTCGCGCAGAAGCAATCTCCGGCGCCCGTCGGATCGCACACCTCGACGTCATGGGCCTCGAGGTTCACATGCTCGCCCAGGCGCGACATGGCCTCCGAGCCGTTCCCGCCTTTCTTTAGCACGACATGATCCACGCCCTTGGCAAAAAGCTCTGCCGCAAACGCCGCCATCGTTTTGCCTGGGAAGAGGGCCGCTGCGTCATCCTCGCTCGGCAGGAAAATCGTCGAGATCGCCATCATGGCGGCCACCGCGTCGAAATAGGATGGGTTGCCCATCAGTTCCTTGCGCAGGTTGGGGTCGAAGGAAATCGTGACGCCCTCGCCGTGCAGCGCCTTGCACACATGCAGAACCTTGGCGCACATCTCCGGATTGCTCAAGGCCGAGCCCGAGACATGCATGACATCGACTCCGAAGCGGCCAAGCTCCGTGGCCGTCGCCTCATCGCCATCGAACTGGGCGGCGGCGGATAGCGTGATGTTGTAAACAAAGTCGCGGCTGCCGTCGTCGTTGTAACTGACGAAGGCGCTGCCCGTTGGGACGCCCCTGACGGTCTTGATAAGCCGCGTGTCGACACCGTCGGCCACCAGCCGGTCGAGCACCACCTGGCCAAAGGCATCATCGCCCACCGCACCCACGAAGATGCAGGCTCCGCCGCTGCGTGCCGCCTGATCGATGAAAATGCCAGCCGCTCCCGAAGGAAAGGGGCCTGTGTAAGTGTCAACCTTGCGGTGATGGCCGTTCTTGCTGGCACACACGAACTCGACCAACAAGTCACCGATGCAACCGACCCTTGCCACCCGTGCCATCTCCCGCCTCCCCATGCCCAATTACCGGAGCTTTGCGGACAAATTTTTCCATGTCAATTTTGATCTTGCCGTTCGTCAATTATCATTGACGCATCGACGGCCCGGTGACAACCTCTTGCGGGTTGGCCCTGGCGGCTGCAGTGGATTTTTCGTGACCCGCAAGTCGATCAGGACAATGGAGGATTTCGCGGCGGCCGTCGGCCTGTCGCGGCCCACCGTTTCCAAGTATTTTCACGACCCGCAATCGGTCCGGGCCACGACCCGCGGCAAGATCGAAACCGCCATCAAGCAGACCGGCTTCCGCCCCAACATCTTCGCGGTGAACCTGAACCGGCGCCGCACCAAGATCATCGGGCTGATCATCCCCGACCCTACCGATCCCTTTTACATGACGCTGGCCCAGCGCGTCGAAATGGGAGCAACCGAGGCCGGCTATCTGGCGCTGGTGCTCAGTTCCAACGGCAAACCGGAAGAGGAAGCCCGCGCCATCGAGACGATCAAGGCCCTGAACGTGGCAGGCGCCATCATAGCACCCCTTGGCGAAAAGTCGCGGCGCGCCAAGCTCAAGGCGTTGGGACGCGAAATGCCGCTGGTTTATATCGACGCGCCGTTGGACGATGAGGGCCCTTTCGTCGGCACCAACAATTTCCAGTCGATTCCGCTGATCACCGAATATCTCTGCCGCTCCGGCGAATTGCCCACCTACTTCGACACGCCCGTCACCAATTCCAACGCCACCGACCGGCGCAAAGCCTATATCGCCACCATGGAGCGCTTGAACCATGAGCCGCGCTTCGCCAACGTGCCGCCAGCCAATGAATGGGACTTCGAAAAGGTCTCCTTCGACGAGGCTTCGCGCATTCTGGCCAATGGCGGCTTTCCGACCAAGACCATTCTCTGCGCCAACGACCGCGTGGCATTCGGCGTTCTGGCCGCCATGTATCGGGCGGGCCTCAAGGTCGGCTTCGGCGAAGGCTGCCACTATCGCGTGGCCGGCCATGATAATCAGCGGCTTTCCGCCTATACCTGCCCGCCGCTGACCACGGTGTCCCAGGACAGCGACAAGATGGGGCATGTGGCGCTCGATCTCTTGTTCGCGCGCATCGAGGCGGACCAAGTTGAAGGCGGCGGATCAACCCGGAACGAACGCATTCTGCTGTCGGGCGAATTGGTGCTGCGGCAATCGGCCTGAATTTACTTGCCGACCATCATGCGCACGATTTCATCGCCGCTGGTCTCCGCGGGCTTGCGCTCACCGGCATTCTCGCCGCGCCGGAACACCACGATGCGGTCGGCCACTTCGAAAATGTCGCGCAGGTTATGCGAGATGAAGATGATGCCCTTGCCTTCGGCCTTGAGTGACTGAATGAGCGACATCACCTTGCGCTGTTCCGGCACGCCAAGAGCCGCCGTCGGTTCATCCATGATCACCAGCCTGGCGTTCCAATACATGGCGCGGCCGATGGCCACCGCCTGGCGCTGGCCGCCCGAGAAGGCGGCGACCGGCGCATCGAGCCGTTCCACATGGAAGTCCAGCCGTTGCATGGTTTCCTTCGCCGCGTCTGCCATTTTCTGGCGGTCGATTACCGGCAGGAAGCCGAACAGCTTCTTCATCGGCTCGCGGCCAAGAAAGATATTGGCGCCGATCGACAGATTGTCGGCCAGCGCTAGATCCTGGTAGATCGTCTCGATGCCGTTGTCGCGGGCCTCCTGGGGTGTGGCGAAGGCGATGCGCTTGCCATCGAGGAGGATGTCGCCGTCTTCATAATTGAACACGCCGGAAATGGCCTTGATGAGTGTTGATTTTCCCGCACCGTTGTCACCGGCCAGCGCCACGACCTCGCCCGGAAACACGTTGAGCGACACCTTGTCGAGTGCCTGCACGCCGCCAAAATGTTTCGAGACATTCTTGACTTCGAGGATGGGGCTCATGTCACTCAACTTGGCGGCCTCCGACAAAGCGCCGCTGGGCCTGGTCGACCAGCACCGAGACGATGATCACCATGCCCACCGCGATGAACTGCCAGAAGGGTTCGACGTCGACGAAGACCAGGCCATAGTCGATGACGGCGATGACCAGGGCTCCCGCCACCGTGCCCCAGATGGTGCCCGAGCCGCCGAACAGGCTGGCGCCGCCGATGACCACGGCGGCAATCGACAGGAGCAGCAGCGGTTCGCCCGCCTGCGGTGCTCCAGCCGAGAAGCGGCCGGTGTAGAGAACGCCGGCGATGCCGGCCATGACGGCCGAGAGGATATAGATCTTGAGCGTCAGGTTCTTGATGTTGATGCCGGCACGGCTCGCCGCCGCCTTGCTGGCGCCCATGGCATAGGTGTGTTGCCCGAAGCGCGTCTGCGACAGCAGGTAATGCAGTACGATGCAGCAGATGACGGCGAGGATGACCAACACCGGCACGCCGAGAACGCGGTCGTTGCCGATCGAACTGTACCAGGGATTGCTGATGGCGATGGTCATGCCGCCGGCAATCAGATAGGCGGATCCACGCGCCACGCCATACATGCCGAGCGTGCCGATGAAGGGCGGAACCTTGAGCTGGGCGATGAGCCAGCCGTTCACCAGCCCCGGGATTATTGTCATGCCGACCCCGCAGAGGATGCCGAAGAGCATGGCCGGGAAAGGCGGCAGGCCAAGTTGTGCGGCCGCATAGTTGGCCATGTGCGCTGCGATGACCGAGGCAAAACCCATGATGAAGCCGAGCGACAGGTCAATGCCCGCCGAAATGATCACGAAAGTTTGGCCGAGTGCCAGCACCAGAGGCGCTGTTGCCGCGACCGCGATGGCCTTGATGTTATAGGTGTTGAAGACGAAGGTCACGCCATAGGCGATTTGCGACCAGGTTTCGAAGACAGCAATGAGCAGGATCAGGAACACCCACGCCCGGAGCTCCGCGATCCGCATCAGAGTCGACTTGGCTGCAGCCGGTCGGCTTGGCGCTGTGTTCATTCTTGGTGATCCCATCCCGCAGTCGAACAGGACCGCCACCCACAGTGCGGGCGGCGGCCCCGGATAGCTAATGTAACGCTATTCGCTCTTGTAGAG
This sequence comes from Hyphomicrobiales bacterium, assembly GCA_031430715.1. Lineage (GTDB taxonomy): Bacteria > Pseudomonadota > Alphaproteobacteria > Rhizobiales > Aestuariivirgaceae > Aestuariivirga. The sequence continues at coordinate 18,211 of JANPCA010000302.1, forward strand.
ATAGCGATTGATTGCCGGATCATCGATGTTGGCCGCCGTCATCACCGTGAAGCCCGTGCC
>JANPCA010000303.1:0-13266 GCA_031430715.1 Hyphomicrobiales bacterium
GGGCATCGCCGTCGAACACGTCGGTGAGCTGCAGGTCGATGACCACCTTTTCATGGACCATGCGGGCCGCGGCGGCGCGCACCTCCCCCGCCAGCAGCAGCATGAAGCCATTGGTGCCTTCCGGCAGAATGAAGCAGAAGCGGTATTCCCGGGCCCGCGCCAGCCTGGCCGCCAGGCGGTCCGGCTGGTAGTTCAATTGCCGGATGGCCTTCTCGACGCGCTCCACCGTCTGTGGCCTCACCGCGGCCCGGCCATTGAGCACGCGGTCGACCGTGGCCACGCTCAAGCCCGCCTGCTTCGCCACATCCTCGATGGTCGCCCTGCCCATAGCGTCATCAAAGCGTTTTCGGGCATTTTGTCAATTCCTGAGAGGCGTCTATCAGCAATCTTGACGGTGGCCCTGGGCCGGTTCAGCTTGGCCGAAACGGGAGAACAGCAGGCGATGTCCGGGCACTTTGCAATCAATCTCAACACCGCGCGCTTTGAGACCGGCGAAACCGTCATCGCCGAGGGCGGCGGGATGGCCGCCTCCGTCTTCCGCTATGCCAGTGGTGTCGCGGCCTTGCGCATCCGCAACCTTGTGGGTGAAATCGTCACCCTGCCGTTCCAGGGCCAGCAGATCGCCGATGCCAGTTTCCATGGCCGCCGCCTGACCATGCGCTCGATGTTCGAGCATCCGGTCAAGGCCTCGACCTATCTCGGCAACAGCGGCGGTTTCCTCATCCATTGCGGCGCCACCGCCATGGGCAATCCGGCGCCTCAGGATACGCATCCGCTGCACGGCGAATTGGCCAATTTGCCCTATGGCTCCGCTTCGCTGATCATGGGCCGTGATGCGGACAGCCCCTGGATGGGGCTGACCGGGCTCGCCCGCTACACCATCGCCTTCACCCATAACTATGAAATCTGCCCGAGCCTGAAACTCCATGCCGGCAGCGGCCGCATCGGGGCCGAAGTGGCGATCCGCAATTTGAAACATACGCCGATGGAGCTGATGTATCTGGCCCATGTCAACTTCCGGCCCCATGACGGCGGGCGGATCATCGACACGGTGCCGGATGATAGCGAAAATATCCGTATACGGACGAAATTGCCGGCCCTCTTCAAGCCGTCCGAAACCCACCAGGCGATGCTGAAGGCTTTGGCGGGCGAACCCGCGCTGCACCGCGATCTGGCGGCGGGCCGCGCGGTCGACCCCGAAATCGTCATGGGCCTGAATTTCCGCGCCGATGCGGACGGCTGGGCCCATGCCATGCAGGTGCTGCCCGATGGCTCCGCCGATTTCATCAGCCACAAGCCCAGGGAGCTGCCCGGCGGGGTGCGCTGGATCACCCGCAGCGCCGACCAGGACGCGCTGGGGCTGTTCTTGCCAGGCACCGCCGAGGCCGATGGCTACACGGCCGAAAAGGCCAAGGGCAATGTGCTGGTCCTGCCGCCGCTGGGCTCGTTCCATTGCAGCCTTGCCTTCGGCGCCCTGACGGTGGCGGAGACGGCGGACCTCCGAGACCGCATCGAAGAGGTGATGAAGATCAAGGAGCCTGTCAAGAAAAGCCCGGAAGCGAATGCTGAGCAGGAGTTGGATTGATTTTCGCCCCAAGGAGTTCGTAAGGATTCCCCGATCTCTCCTTGTCTCGTGTGGACGCTCTCAGTTCTTTTAGTCTATCCGCCGCGAGGTAATATCGGCCTCTTTTTTCGCCTATGGGGGATAGTAATCCTATCTCACAGAGACGCCTTAAATCCCGGCTCGCTACCACGTCGGAAATGTCGGATTCTGTCCGGTATCGGTTGTTGCGTATTCTGTACCCCAGCGCGGCATCGATCAGGGGTGCTTCTGTCCGTTCCGGAAGCCCATGTTCTTGAGTAATTTTTGTCACCTGCTCCCATATCTTCCCGAGTTCATTGTTGCGGCGGATCAGCGTCGCGGCCTGTTGATAATGCGCGTGAAGACAAAACCTGACCCAAGGCAGCGCATCATTGCCGGGAGACCAAATGCCTTTCCCTGTCAGTGATAGGATGTCATAATAGGACTGGGTATTCCTCCCGAGCCACTCTTCGACACTGCAAAAGATTGGGCTTAGAATACCATCCTTTGTCAAAAGGAGGGTTTGCACTGCTCGCGCCATTCTTCCGTTGCCATCCTTGAAGGGGTGGATCATCGTGAGATTTAAGTGCGCCAGCGCCGCGCGAACCATGCTGTCTATTGAACTTGCAGACTTCATTTGCTGGACAAGTTCTGCGACGAGTTCGGGCACTTTCTCTGAATCCGGTCCCTCGTAGACTTTCTCGCCATTTCCTTCTCTAACGACATAAATTGTGCCCCGCCGCCACTGCCCAGGCAATTTGGTCATGTCGTAGCTCAACATCATGTAGTGAAGACTGCGAATGAATTGCTCGTTGATTTCGCTGTGGGGATCATCATGAATCCTCATGATATAGGTCATGGCGTTTCGGTAGCCAACGAGAGCCCGGACGGTCTCTTCCTCAACATTTTCTGGCTTCTCATCGTCAATGATTTCAACAGCATCGGCCATGTTGGCGTTGTAGCCCTCAATGCTATTTGACCCCTGGACGGCGCGAGCAAAGGTATTTCGGCGAAGCGCGCCGGTCCAACGAATTGGGTTTTGACTCACGAGATAGCGCAACTGGTTGCGCTGCTTGTGGATCAATGCGAGCACATCCTGGTCGATTTGAGGTAAAGCAGGCGGCTCGTAGATCATGTAGGTTATCCTGTTTTATATCGTCGTAACGACGATATATAATTGACTAAACGACGAAGTCAAATTGTATTTCCTACTTGAAGTGGATAAACCAAGAACACCGCACCCGAATCCTTCATCTGCTCTATGGGGGTGCATCCATCCGGCCCGTCACTCGGTTGACGAGTGCCGGCAAGAACACGGTCATCAAGCTCAGGCTGGATGCAGGCAAGTCTTGCTATGGACGGGGTCCACGCGGCGGGATGGGAAAGAGATTGGGCATTCACCGGGTGCGCCCGATCCCCTCAACCTCCCACGCCTTCGGCGCGGGCCCCTCCTTCTCCCTGCGGGAGAAGGCAAAAAGGAATTTCAATCCACCGCCTTCACAACGCCCTGGCGGTGGTCGCCGGAATAGACCTTGAAGCGGCCGATCTTGCGCTCCGCCGCGTAGCGCCTGAGCATCAGGCGGGTGGCCTCGTCGGGCAGCCGGTCCCACGGGATGTCCTCGAAATCGGCCAGCACCGGGCGGCCGCGGGCATGCAGCAGGGCTTCGCCGCGGTAATAGATGCATTGTTCCTGGGTGGCGGGGTTTTCGAAGACGGCGAAGAGAAAGCCCAGCATGGCGTCGATGCCATCGCGGGCCAGCAGCGCGTGGAGTTTCGAGGCACTGCCATTGCCGTCGCCGTTGCGGCCGACTTCCGGCAGTGCCAGCCCGCCGGAGCGGCCGTCGGGCAGCAGGATCAGGCGGCCGTCGTTCTCGAGGATGGCACCTACCACCGTGCGGCTGGCCGAGGAGGCGGCATTGACCGCCGCCTGCTCGAGGCCGAGCGTGATATAGCCGCCGCGCGCATAGCCCAGCGGATTGGCGTCGGAATAGGAGAAGGCTTCGATATGGCCCATCAGGATGATGTGGTCGCCGGCATCGATCACCTGATGGCGGGCGCAGTCGAACCAGGCCGCCGAGCCTTCGATGAGCGGATTGCCGTAGGGCCCCGGCCGCCAGTTCGCGGTATCGAACTTGTCCGGCCGCTTCGAGGCGAAAAGCACCGAAACCTCCTTCTGCTCTTCGGCCAGGATGTTGACGGCGAAGCCCTTGGCCTTGCGGAATACCTCCATGCTGGCCGCCGCCTTGCCGACACAGATCATCAGGAGCGGCGGCTCCAGCGACACGGAGGTGAAGCTGTTGGCGGTGAAGCCGCGCGGGGAACCGTCGATGCCGGCGGTGGTGATGATGGTGACGCCGGTCATGAAGCTGCCGAAGGCGGTGCGCAATTCGCGCGCTTCGAAGGGGCTGAGGCGTTCGGCGAGAAAGCCCTGGACGAGCGGCAGCAAATGTTCCGCCGCGGCCTCAGCCGTCCGCCCCTTGCCCGCCGCCGCCGCCAATGCCGCCGCCAGCTTGACAAGATCGCCGGGATCGCCCGGCGCCGTGACGAAGAGCGATGGGCAGCGCACCGCCGCCATGCCGCCGGGATCGAGCCCGCCCGTAGCGCCAAGCCCCATGGCCATGAGCCGCTTGATTCGCGCGCCATGGGCCAAAGCTAGGCCGGCGCCAATCGCGGCGCCGCAGCCGTGCCCCAGGATCGAGGCGGCGGCGATGCCCAGTTCATCCAGCACCCGGCGGACATCCTCGACACCCTGCGCGACCGGTGCGCCGCGGCGCGGCGTGATGCCGATCACCCGGTGGCTTCGCGCCAGCGCGGTGCCAAGCTCGGCCATGCCCGCGGCACTGTCATGGATCAGCACGGCCGGTTCGCCCGTTCCCTGCTCGGTGAAGGACAGGGCGGGAATGGTTCTCGATGTTTCAGACATTGGATTTTACGCCGTTCTTCCCATGGGCAAGAGTGTGCTTAACCTCACCAAATTGTCGCGCCGGGCGCAAGCTTCCGGCTGCTCACCCCTGCGTGGCCCGCAGCACGCGGCGGCGCAGGCGCCTGACGCCATACCAGACCGCGGCCACCACGAGCGGAATCGACACCAGGCCCGCCAGCTTCACGTCGAGCCAGGGCAGCAATCCGCCCAAGCCCTCGAACAGCTTTGCCACGATGCCGATCATGTAGTAGCTGATCGCCACGACGGAAAGGCCTTCGACCGTCTCCTGCAGCATGAGCTGCTGGCGGGCGCGCTGTTCCATGGAGCGCAGCAGCTGTTGATTTTGACCTTCGAGCGCGATGTCGACCCTGGTGCGCAGCAGGTTCGAGGCCCGCTCGCTGCGCTCGGCAAGACTCAAGATGCGGTCCGACACCGCCGTGCAGGTGGCCATGGCGGGGCCGAAGCGGCGCTCGAGAAAGACGCCGATGCGCTGGAATTCCATGAGCTTTTGCTCACCCAATTCGGAGATGCGCTTGTCGACGAGGGCCGAATAGGCCCGCGCCGCGGCGAAGCGGTAGCTCGATCGGCTGGAGATTTCTTCGACATCGCGCGCGATGCCGCTGAGCTGGCCGAGGAGTTCCGCATCCTCGTGCGATTCGCGCGCCGCCAGCATGTCGGCGGTCACCTTGGAGACGGCGCGTTCGAGCCCGGCGAGATCCGACTGGATGCGCCGGGCCAGCGGCAGGGCCAGCAGCGCCATCATGCGGTAGGTTTCGATCTCGTGGATGCGGCGGATGACGCGGCCAAGGCGCAGCGCTGAAAGACCAAGGTCCTGCACCAAGATGCGCGTGTAGCCATCGGTTCCGATGCGGAAATCGGTCCACATGGTGGCGAGGTTGGAACTGACGCGCGAGGCCGCCAAGTCGTTGTGCCCGAAGATGCGCAGGAGTTCCCCGGCATCGGGTGTGGGATCGGGCGGTGCCAGGATATGGGTGTGGATCGCCACCAGCCGGTGACCCGGCAAGGCGTCGATCCAGCCCAACGGCAGGATGGCGATGGCCTCGCTCTTGCCGCCGTTGCTTTCGGCGATCACGCTGAGGCGGTAGAATTCGCCATGGCGCTCATACTTGATCTGGCCGCCCTCGATCACCGCCGAATGATGGGGGGCGCCCTCGCCCGGCGGCTTGACGCCGAGCGCATCGCACAATTGCTTCACATGGATCAGCGGGTCGGCGTCGCCTTCGGCCATGGTGAAGGCCAGATGGGTGACGCGCGATGGCGAGGGCACCGGCAGGCCGGGCCGCCCATGCAACTCGTCGTTCAGGATGTGCCGCAGTTCGTGATCGCGCATGAAGTCCCTCAAGCGATGGCCTTAGGGGGCGGGGCCCAAGCGGTCAATGTGGCGCGGTGGCTTTCCCTCTTGGCCCGGCTCTACTATGGTCCGGCCCCATGAAAGCCACCGACATTCTCAAATTCCCGTTCTGGACCCTGGCCCTGGCCACCGGCGCCAAGTCCTTCCGCGACAACAAGGTGATCGGCTCGCCGGCCCTGAACCGCTTAGGACTGCACGCGGCGCGCCTCAGGCTGGCCCATGAGCTGGCGTGGGTGCGGCGGCGGCGGCTGGCAGCGCTGGTCAGTGCCGAGGACCGGGCCGCCTTTGACCGCGACGGTTTTGTGGTGAAGCGCGGCTTCCTCGATCCTGCCAGCTTCGCCGCATTGAAGGCACAGGCGCTGGGTTTCCGGGGGCCGGCGCGCGAGATGGTGCAGGGCGATACCATCACGAGGCGCCTGGCGCTGGATGGTCCGGCTTGCAAGGCCATGCCGCTCGTCGATGCCCTGCTGAAGCGCGCCGATTGGGGTGGGCTGATGCGCTATGTGGGCTCCTTCAATCAGGAGCCGCTCTACTATATCCAGACCATTCTGTCGCAAGTGAAGGACGGCGCCCCCGATCCGCAGACCAATTTCCACGCCGACACCTTCCACCCGAGCCTCAAGGCCTGGTATTTCCTGACCGATGTGGCCGAGGACGAAGGCCCCTTCTGCTATGTGCCGGGATCGCACCTGCTGACGCCCGAACGCCTCGCCTGGGAGCGCGAGATGAGCATCGGTGCCGCCGCCCACAGCGACAGATACTCGGCCCGCGGCTCCTTCCGGGCCGGCCCCCTGGACCTGGAGCGGATGAAGCTGCCGAAGCCCGTCGCCTTCGCGGTTCCGGCCAATACGCTGGTGGTGGGCGACACGGTGGGCTTCCATGCCCGGGGCCTGAGCGTCCGGCCATCGCGGCGCGTTGAAATCTGGGCCTATGGGCGGCGCAATCCCTTCCTGCCCTGGGCGGGCTTCGACCCTCTAAGCCTTCCCGGCATCGCCGAAGCCCGCATTCCACTGATGTGGAAGGCCTTGGACCGGGGGCAGGCCCTGGGACTCACGCGCAATTCCTGGATGGACAAGGGGATGAAGCATCCGCTCGACGATTGAGCTACGTACCTCAGATTTCCCCTTCCGCGCCCCGGCAAAATCTCTATAAGGGCGGCGCAGAATTTCCAAACACCCCACTGGAGGTCTCCCATGACGAAAGTCCGTGTCGGCATCAACGGCTTTGGCCGCATCGGCCGCAACATTGTCCGCGCCATCTACGAGTCGGGGCGCAAAGACATCGACATCGTCGGCATCAACGATCTGGGGCCGGTCGAAACCAATGCCCATCTCTTGCGCTATGATTCGGTGCATGGCCGTTTCCCGCATCAAGTGACCACCAAGGGCGATGCGATCAATATCGGCACCGATACGTTCAAGGTCACGGCGATCAAGGATCCGTCGCAACTGCCGTGGAAGGATTTAGGGGTAGACATCGCGCTCGAATGCACCGGCATCTTCACCTCGAAGGACAAGGCCTCGGCGCATTTGACGGCTGGCGCCAAGCGCGTCATCGTCTCGGCCCCCGCCGATGGCGCTGACTTCACCGTGGTCTATGGCGTCAACCACGAGCAACTGACCAGGGACCACATCGTCATCTCGAACGCGTCCTGCACCACCAACTGCCTGGCGCCCGTCGCCTTCGTGCTGCACAACGCGGTGGGTATCGATCATGGCTTCATGACCACCATCCACGCCTATACCGGCGACCAGCCCACCCTCGACACCATGCACAAGGACCTCTACCGGGGCCGCGCCGCGGCCATGTCGATGATCCCGACGTCGACGGGTGCGGCCAAGGCCATTGGTCTCGTCATTCCGGAATTGAAGGGCCGCCTCGATGGCACCTCGATCCGCGTGCCGGTGCCCAATGTCTCGGTCGTCGATTTCAAGTTCGTCGCCAAGCGCAACACCAGCGTCGAAGAGATCAACGCCGCCATCAAGGCCGCCGCCGAAGGCAAGCTCAAGGGCATTCTGGGCTTCACGACGGAGCCGAATGTCTCGATCGACTTCAACCACGATGCGCATTCCTCGACCTTCCACATGGACCAGACCAAGGTCTTGCAAGGCACTTTCGTGCGTATCCTGTCGTGGTACGACAACGAGTGGGGGTTTTCGAACCGCATGGCCGACACGACCGCCCACATGGCCAAGCTGATCTGAACATCATGGGCCGTCCGCTGCTGATCGCGCCTTCTATCCTCGCCGCCGATTTTTCGCGGCTGGGCGAGGAGGTCAAGTCCATCGACGCGGGCGGCGCCGATTGGATTCATATTGACGTGATGGATGGGCATTTCGTGCCCAACCTTTCGTTTGGCGTGCCGATCATCCAGTCGATCCGCCCGGTGACGAAGAAGGTGTTCGACGTGCATCTGATGATCGCGCCCGCCGATCCCTATCTCGAGGACTTCGCAAGGGCCGGCGCCGACATCATCACGGTGCACGCGGAGGCAGGCCCGCATCTCGACCGCTCGCTGCAGAAGATCAGGACACTGGGCAAGAAAGCGGGCGTGTCGCTTAATCCGTCGACTCCCGCTTCCGTGCTCATGCATGTGCTCGACCGGCTCGACCTCATTCTCATTATGACCGTCAATCCCGGCTTCGGCGGCCAGGCCTTCATCCCGGCCATGCTGGAGAAGATCACGCAAGTCCGCGAGATGGTCCGTGGACGGAATATCGACATCGAGGTCGACGGCGGCATCACGGCCGCAAATGCGGAGCAAGTGGTGCGGGCCGGCGCCAATGTGCTGGTGGCCGGCTCGGCGATCTTCAAGAGTGCGGATTACGGGGCGAGTATCAAGGCGATCAGGACGGCGGGGACGAGCATCGGAGTGTGAGGCACGTTATGCCAACGGCCGTTTGAATCGACTTTACAAGTGAGATATTTCCAAATTTTGTCATCCCCGCACTTGTTGCGGGGACCCATCGTGCAACACCCGTTTTGCCTGAGCGTGCTGAATAATGGGTCGCCGGAATAAATCCGGCGATGACAAAAACAAGCTGATTGGCATCGGTCAATTAAACCGGCCGCTGGTATTGAGGGCCGCCTTACGGTTTCTTCTCCACCCATTCGACAAACGCCTCGAGCCATTTGGCCAGATGCTTCCGCGTCTCCCCATCCGTCAGATTGCCTTGCGCATCGAATTTCTCCTCATTGTGGTTCACGAAGATTTCCGGCTTCGGCATGACGATGGCCTGCAGGGCCTGGAGGTTCTGGCGGAAATGATATTGCGAGCGTCCGGTGCCGTGAAAGAACCCCGCGCCGGCGCCGACGATGCCAGTGCGCTTCCATTTGAGGAAAGCCGAACCGCGCGACAGCCAATCGGTGGCGTTCTTCAGGACACCGGTCATCGAGTAATTATATTCGGGGCAGGCGAAAATGACACCGTCCGCGGCGCGGATACGGGCATCAAGCTCCTTGACACTCTGCGGCTTGCCATGGGCATCCTCCTCGTCGCCATCGTAAAGCGGAATACCGTGCAGCGTGGCGACGTCGATCTTCACTCCTTCCGGCGCCATGTCCCTCAGTGCACGGAGCAATCCGCTGTTGGTCGAGGCCTTGCGTAATGCGCCGCTGATGCCCAGGATGTTCATGCGTCCGCTCCCTTGATCGTTTTCAGTGCGGCCAGCGCCCGGCTGCGGGCCATGCCGTGATCGACCATAGGATGGGGGTAGTCGCGGCCCAGCGCAACACCCGCGTGACGCAAAACTTCATCCGGCGCCTGCCATGGCTTGTGAATGAAAGCGTCGGGGAGCTTGGCCAGTTCCGGCACCCATCTCCGCACATAGGCGCCATGGGGATCGAATTTTTCGCCCTGCAGCAGCGGATTGAAGATGCGGAAATAGGGTGCGGCGTCGGCGCCCGAACCCGCCACCCATTGCCAGCTCGCGGCATTGCTGGCGATGTCGGCATCGACCAGCGTGTCCCAGAACCAGCGCTCGCCGTCGCGCCAGTCGATCAGCAAGTCCTTGATGAGGAAGGAGGCCGCGATCATGCGTACCCGGTTGTGCATGGTGCCGGTGGCCCACAGCTGGCGCAGGCCGGCATCGACGATGGGGTAGCCGGTTTGTCCCTTCCGCCAGGCGGCGAGGCCCTTGGGATCATCCGCCCACGGAAAGGTTTCGAATTCGGGCTTGAAGGGTTTGTCCGGCAGATGCGGCCAGCGGTGCAACAGGTGATAGGAGAATTCGCGCCATAGCACCTCTTTTAAGAACTTCTCGGCGGCGGCATCGAGCCGGCCACCGGCGCGGACTTGCGCGGCGCGCACCGCGTGCCAACACTGGGCCGGGCTGATCTCGCCGAAATGCAGGTGCGGTGACAGCCGCGATGTCACATCGCGGTCGGGGCGGTCGCGTTCATCGGCATAGTGGGCGAGGCCGTCATCGATGAAGGAAGCGAGGCGGCGGCGGGCGCCCTCCTCGCCCGGCTGCCAGTGGGAGTCGAAATTCTTCGCCCAGTTGGGGCGGGCGGGCAGCAAGGCCCAATCGGCCAGCGCATCGCTCCGCACCGTGCCTTGCCATGTTTCGAATGTGGGCGCCGGACGGGGCGGCCTCGGCTCTCTGGCGGCAAAGCAGGCCCGCGCGAAGGGCGTGTAGACCTTGTAGGACTCGCCCTGGCCGTTGCGGATCGCCTCAGGTTCATGCAGCAGATAGCCGCCGTGGCGGTGGCAAGCGGCACCCGCCGCCTCGCAGGCCGCTTTCACGCGGCGTTCCAAAGCTTCAGACCACGGGGCGTAGTCGCGGCTGGAGAAGACGGCACTGGCACCCGTTTCCCCGAGCATTTCGGCAATGACCCGGTCCGCCGCACCCCGGCGCAGCACCAGCGGGAGCTTTTGTGCCAGGCTTTCAAGACTGCGGTGCAGCCACCAGCGCGAGGCACCGGCCATGCGCCAGGCTCTTGGCGTTTCATCGTCGAGCACAAAGAGCGCGATGAGCGGTCCTTGCGCCGCCGCGGCACTGAGGGCGGCATGATCGGCAAGGCGCAAGTCCTGACGGAGCCAGACGATAACGGGGGAACGCATACCCTTGCCTACGCCGGGGATGGCCTGCGGATCAATGGGAGCTGACTGCCTCGACCCGCCTCGCTGGCGCGGCACGCGCCGGGTGGGGGAAGTGGCGCGTTACGCCTTGACCTTCGCCTTGGCGCCGCGCTTGGCAAGCAGATTGGTCAGCCAGTCCGGGTCCATCTCGGGCACCGAGGACAGCAGCAATTCCGTATAGGCGGGATAGGGCGGGTTCAGCACCTTGGTCTTCGGACCCTGCTGCACCACCTTGCCCTGGTGCATGACGACGATCTCGTCCGAGATGGCGCGCACCGTGGCGATGTCGTGGGTGATGAAGAGATAGGAGACGTTGGTGTCCTTCTGCAGGCGCATCAGCAGGGTGAGAATTTCCTCCTGGACGATCTGGTCGAGCGCACTCGTCACTTCATCGCAGATGATGATTTCCGGCTTGGCGGCCAGCGCCCGGGCGATCGAGATGCGCTGCTTCTGGCCGCCGGACAATTCGCCGGGCAAGCGGTCGATGTAGCTCTCGCTGAGCTCGATCGCGTCGAGCAGCTCCGCCACCTTGCGGTCGCATTCAGCACCGCGGATGCCGAGATAGAATTCGAGCGGCCTGCCGATGATGTCGCGGATCGTCTGGCGCGGATTGAGGGAGGTGTCCGCCGACTGGTAGATCATCTGGATGCGGCGCAGCGTATCCTTGTCGCGGTTTTTCAGCGCCTTGGGGAGCGGCTTGCCGTTGAAATAGATTTCACCCTTGGATGGCGGCAGTAAGCCGGTGATGGCACGCGCCAGCGTCGACTTGCCGGACCCCGATTCGCCCACCACCGCGACCGTGCGGCCGCGCGGCAATTGCACCGTCACATTGTCGAGCACCTTGTGGGTGCCGCCGTAGCTGGCATCGACGGCGTGGACGCGCAGCACGATGTCCTCGCTGATGTCTTCCGGCTTGGCGATCTTGCGCACCGCCCACAGCGTCTTGGTGTAGTCCTGAGTCGGCTGCTTCAGCATCTCGCGGGTGGTTGCCTGTTCCACTTCGTTGCCATGGCGCAGCACCATGATGCGATGCGCCATCTGGGCCACCACGGCGAGATCGTGGGTGATGTAGATGGCCGCCGTGTCGAACTGCTCGACGATGTCGCGCATGGCGGCCAGCACTTCGACCTGCGTCGTCACATCGAGCGCCGTCGTCGGCACATCGAAGATGATCAGGTCGGGGCGGCAGGACATGGCCATGGCGGTCATGGCGCGCTGCAACTGACCGCCCGAGACCTGGTGCGGTTAGCGGTCACCGATGGTGTCGGGCTTGGGCAATTGCAGGCGCTTGTAGAGATCGCGCGCGTCGGCCTCGGCCTTGTCGCGACTCATGATGCCGTGGCGCACCGCCGTCTCGACGGTCTGTTCGATGAGCTTGTGGGCCGGATTGAAGGCGGCGGCGGCACTTTGCGCCACATAGGCGATGCGCGAGCCCCATAATTCGCGGCGTTCCGCTTCGCTCGCCTTGATCAGGTCGATGCCGCCGAAAACAATCGATCCCGCCGAGATGCGGCAGCCGGGCCTGGCATAGCCCATGGCGGCCAGTCCGATGGTCGACTTGCCAGCACCCGACTCGCCGATCAAGCCCAGCACCTCGCCGCGCTTCAGCGTGACATCGACGCCCTTGACGATGGGGTGCCACACGCCATCGCTGTTGCCCTCGATCTTGAGGCCCTTGATCTCGAGCAGAACCTCGCCCTTGACGCGTTTTTTCTCAGACATCATCGCGAAGCCCACTTGTCTTGCTGAGGAACCAGTCCACCACGAAATTGACAGCGACCGTCAAGAGCGCGATGGCGCCCGCCGGATAGAGCGGCGTCGGATTGCCGAAGGTGATGAGCGTCTTGTTCTCGGCCACCATGGAACCCCAGTCGGCGGTCGGCGGCTGGATGCCTACCCCTAAGAACGACAGCGCCGAGATGGTGAGGAACACGAAGCAGAAGCGCAAACCGAATTCGGTGATGAGCGGCGGCAGGATGTTGGGCACGATTTCCTTGAAAACGATCCAGGCGCTGCCTTCGCCGCGCAGCCTGGCGGCCTCGACATAGTCCATCACCACCACATTCAAGGCCACGGCGCGGGCCAGGCGGAAGACGCGGGTCGCGTCGAGCAGCGCCAGGATCAGCACCAGATTGACGATGCTCTTGCCGAACACGGCGAGCAGCATGAGCGAAAAGATCAACACCGGAATCGCCAGGAAGGCATCGACGATGCGCGACACGCCCTGATCGAGAAAGCCGCGCTTCAGGGCGGTCAGCACGCCCATGGTGCCACCAAAGAGGAAGGACAGCAGCGTGGTGACCAGCGCG
>JANPCA010000304.1:0-1565 GCA_031430715.1 Hyphomicrobiales bacterium
CTTCGTCACCAACGGCACCATCTCGAATATCCGCGATACGCGCATTGAACTTCCGGTGTCGGTGGCGGTCGAAGGCTCCGCCCCGGTCGGTGACGCCGCCTATGTCGATGCCGAAGGAAACTTGAGTTTCCGCGGTGCCAGGCATAGGCCCGCCGAGATTGCCAGGCTGTGGAGCGAGGGCGATGGCTCAGGGATCGCGCGTTCCTTGGCAGCACCATTTCAGGTCCTTGTCGACCGCAGGCTCGAGGCCCGCAAACTGATCGGTGTCTTGCAGGAGTTCCGCGCCGCGGGCTTCGAGAACCTGAGCCTGGTCACCTTGCGCGAGACCGGCCATGCGCAATAGCATCGCGCTCTGGCTGTTGTCGGGCCTGGTGTCGGTGGGGACCCATGCCGGCACCCTGGCGGCGCTGTCGCAAATCTCCCTGCCGCGGCTCGAAGACCAGCGCGCCACGGAATTGCTGATCACCAATACCGCCTTCGACGACCTGTTCCAGACCGAAGTCGCGGAGGCCTCTTCTGCGTCCGTGGCCAGCACTGCGGGTGGAGAAGAGATCGCCGCGGTGGAAGAAACGCCCTCCGAAAATCTGGCCCCGAAATCGGGCGATGACATTTCAGCACTGGAGGGCGGCAAGGTGGACCCGGCCCAGTCCGCGGCGGTCGCCGCCGCGGATTCGGCGCAGGCGGCCCCCGTCACAAACACCGCCGAGACCGCGGCCGTGGCAAACCAGAACGCGGCGGCCCCAGCCGCTAGCGCTCAACTGGCACCCGCAGCGGCGGCCCCGGCCGTCGACGCCGCCGGCGGAGCCGAGACGGCGGCATTGCCTTCGGCGGCCAACGCGGCGGTGGCGGATGGGAGCGCGATGATCCCGCAATCATCCGCGGGTGCCATGGCCGTGACCAGCCAGGACGCGGCGGCGCCCGCCGAGAGCGCTCAACTGGCACCCGCAACGGCGGCCCCGGCCGTCGATGCCGCCGGCGGAGCCGAAACGGTGGCATTGCCTTCGGCGGCCAACGCGGCGGTGGCCGATGAGAGCGCGATGATCCCGCAATCATCCGCGGGTGCCGTGGCCGTGGCCTCCAACGAACAGGCGCCGGCCGCAAGCAGCGGAGTGGCGGTTTCAACAGGTGACGGCGGCTTGCTGACGCCCGATGCGGGTCCAGCACTTGTGGCCGGGACTCCCCCGGCAACCGCCCAGCAACCCATCGCGGTCCAACAGGGATCAACCGTCGCGGCGGTCCAGGGCAATGCACAAGCTACGGCACCAGCCGCGGCCACCGCAGAACCGGAACTCGGTTCACTCAAGCCTGGAACATTGGTGGCCGCCGTGGGGGCACCAGCGTCCGGACCTGTGAAACAGGGCGAGACCCTGGCGCCCCTTGATCCAGCGCCCGCGGCAACCCAGACGCGGCAGACCGCCAATGTCACGGCCATCGCAGGCCCCGCCCTGTCGCAGGCCGAGCGCATCAGCGCCTTCCTCAAGACCAAGGGCAACCGGCCCTGTATCTATGCCAAACCGGGAAATCTCAATGCTGGCCGCCCGACCTTCACGGGCTATGGCGGCGGC
>JANPCA010000305.1:0-1877 GCA_031430715.1 Hyphomicrobiales bacterium
CACGACGTCAGCGGGACGCGCGCTTGCCGACTGCGGCGGAACATTCAAGAGAGAGCTTGGACTGGTTCTCGGTGAAGCAGGCGCGGCGCTGATCACCTTTCAGGCCCGGGCAGAGTGCCTTGGCATCCGTGGCGCAAGCAGCTCGTGCGACTTGCTTGGCTGACCTCAACTCGCCCAGTGTCTGGGCGCAAACTGGGCTGAGCTTGGCTTGATTGTCCTGCAAGCAGCGGATTTTGCTTCCCCCGCCAGCCGGCGCGCTGGCGCACAGTTGTTGGACATCTGTACGACATGCCGACAAACGACGGCCGCGCCCCTTACCAGGCGCCGCAGCAGCACCTTTGCCACCTGCTGGGGGTGCAGCGATCGCTGCACCCGGTGCCTGGTCAGCGGGCGGCGCAGCATTGGAGCCAGGCGCGCCCGGGGCGGGCGATTGGGCTCCAGCGGGGGCCTGCTCCTTCCGCTGTTGGATGGCGGCCGAGCACTCGGCCGTCATCTTATCTTTATTCGCCATCAGGCAGGCGGCACGTTTGCCTCTTCCCGCCTCGATGCCGGGGCAGAACGTTGCCACGTCGGTGCGGCACGCCGCCATGCCTCGTGCGGCGGGCTGCGCGACTGCTGCGCTGGCAAGTGCGCCAAGCGCAAGTGTTATGGCGATGAAACGACTGAGCATTTTTAGCTGTCCTTGCCGGATGTGCGCTGGTTTCAACGCATCGTTGCGGCTGAAACGCGTGGGCAGACAGGTTTCCGTCGCATGGCAGAGGCACCATGGTCGGTTGCGGCAGCATCACCCTTCATTGGACGCCGAAGTCCCAACCGGAGCCACGGTCAGGAGACGCTTGTTTCTATTGGCGCGGTCCAGAGGGTATCTGGCCGCGGCCAAACTCCAGGTGCATCGGAGCTCAAACTGCGAATTCCGGGTAAAGTTGGCGGCATTCCTCTGAAACCCGACGTCGCTCATGCCCGCGAAATACATGCCCCAGGCCCAAGGCCTTGATTGCGGACGATATAGGGACGAGCTATAGCGCTCCGTCGCGCCGAGCCGTGCGCGGGACCTCTACCGGAAGGAATGCGCGTGAAACTGACGGGCGCCACCGACAAATCCAAAGTCATAGGCAAGGTCGAAGACGAAGCCTCGTGGTGGGAAACCGCGAAGATCGTTTTCCATGCCCTGCTGATCGCCATGTTCATCCGGCTGTTCTTGTATCAGCCTTTCAATATTCCATCAGGTTCGATGAAATCGACGCTCCTCGTGGGCGACTATCTCTTCGTGTCGAAGCTGTCCTATGGATATAGTCGCCATTCGTTCTTTTTCGGCTGGCCGCCGTTTTCGGGGCGCGTGTTCGCCTCCGAACCTAAGCGCGGCGATGTGGTTGTGTTCAAGGTTAGCCAGCGTGGTGAGTTGGTTGACTACATCAAGCGGCTCGTCGGCATGCCGGGCGACGAGATCATCGTCCGCAACAGTGTCGTGTTCGTCAACGGCAAGGAACTGCCGCGAAAAGCCGTCGGCACCTTCAACGATGTGGACGAAGACGGTCGCACAACCGTCCGCGATGCCTTTGAAGAGACGATGCCTGATGTCGGCC
Source organism: Hyphomicrobiales bacterium (assembly GCA_031430715.1). Classification (GTDB taxonomy): domain Bacteria; phylum Pseudomonadota; class Alphaproteobacteria; order Rhizobiales; family Aestuariivirgaceae; genus Aestuariivirga. Next base: position 1,584 of record JANPCA010000305.1, read on the forward strand.
GCACCTATACGGTTTTGCAGGGCAAACGCGGCCCCGTGTCGCCGCCTGACAACTCCGGCCCCTTCAAGATACCCGCCGGCCACTATTTCATGATGGGTGACAACCGCGACAACTCCCTCGACAGCCGGTTCTCGGTCGGCTTCGTTCCATACGACCGGCTCGTTGGCCGCGCTGACATCATCTTTTTCTCGACTGATACGTCTTGTTTCTATGATCCCGACCGCAATGTGATTGTTCAGAAGCTCATCTCCGTCAGTTGCTCGCTGTCGACCGGCATTCGTTTCGGCCGCTTCC
>JANPCA010000306.1:0-2251 GCA_031430715.1 Hyphomicrobiales bacterium
CAGGTAATTGACGGCTGGCGCGAAACGATGCACGGGACATACCACAACGGCTTGTCCATGGTGCCCGCCCGGCGCTTATTAACAGATATGGTGAACGGTTCATCCAGGCCCGCTTGAATTCACTAAACTAAACCGTTTCGCGTTCACCAACGCATTCCGCCCAATATGATTTCCGCATGGAGTCCGGGGTCGATACGGCGATAGCGGCTCTCGCCGGATAGCAACGCGTACACGGCATCGCTTGCCGTCGCGGGATTGAAGCCGTCGCGGACCAAGTCCTGCTTCTTGTGCTTGAACGTTTCGGTCACGGCCGCGGCCTTGCCCAGCCGCAGAAACACTGGAACCGCATAGCCTGGAAGCCTGGCCCGCGCCAGCCGCAGGAACATTTCGAAATCAAAAGCGTCATCCACCTCGAGCAGCGCCATGCCGGCCTTGCCTTCGGCGCCGGGGACGGGGACGCCATAGACAACAGCATCCCTGACGCCCGGGACCGACAATAGAATGCCTTCGGCCTCAAGCGCCGATACGTTCTCGCCCTTCCAGCGGAAGGTGTCGCCGATGCGATCGACAAAATAGTAGTAACCAGCGGCGTCGTTGCGCATCAGGTCGCCGGTGCGGAACCACGCATCCCCCCGGACAAAGACATCGCGCAGGATCTTCGCTTCAGAAGCGTCACGGTCGGTATAGCCTTCGAAACGCCCCGAGGCTTCATTCGCATCACCGATGCGCCCGATGGCTTCACCGGCCTCGCCCGCCGCGGCCGCCATGCAGAACCCTTCGGCATTGCGCAGCGGCGCGCCGTTTTCGCCGTCGAACTTGACAATCGCCGTGGGGAAGCGGTGGCGCAGGTAGGCCGGAACGCGGCCGATGGCGCCGGGCTTACCTTCGGCATTGAACAGTGAGAAGTTGCCTTCGGTGGCGGCGTAAAATTCGACAATCTGCGGAATGCCGAAGCGCTCCTGGAAGGCTGTCCAGACATCGGCCCCGAGACCATTCCCGCAGACTGCCCGAAGCCGATGCGGCGGGCCGCCCGCGCATCCTGGCGCATTCAGCAGATAGCGGCAGAGTTCGCCGATATACTGGAACTGCGTGCAATTCCACCGGTGAATATCGGCCCAGAAGGCGCTGGCCGAAAACCTCTCGGCAATCACCGTCGAGCCACCCGCAACCAATGTCGCGGCAACCGCCACGACGCCTCCGACGCTGTGATACAGCGGAAGGCAATCATACATCCGGTCGGCCTCGGTGTTGCCCAGCAAGCCCTTAAACCAGAACGCCCAATCGAGCATGCGGCGATGGCTGACATGGGCGGCCTTGGGCAATCCGGTGGTTCCAGAGGTGTAGATCAGCAGCGCGGGGTCATCAATTGACAATTCCGGAAACCGCAGCGCGGTGCCATGATTCACTCCGGCCAATTCGATGTCGATGCGATTGCAGTGACGGCTGGGCTCACCGTGACACCACACAACGGGTGCAAGGGATTGGGTGCCCCACGAAGGTCTGCAGGCATAATACTTGTCGAGATAGCGGGCCTCGACGATCACATGGGATGGCGAAGCGAGTTCAAGGCAATGCGCCAGAGGCCGCCCGGCCAGATTCGTGTTGATGAGTGCCGTCACGATTCCGGCCTTCGAAAGCCCCATCCAGGCAGCCACGAACTCGGGCCGGTTGGACATCATCAGTGCCACACGTTCTCCCCGCCCCATGCCGTTGCCGATGGCCCAGCGCGCATAGCAGTCGATGCGCCCGGTGAGTTCGGCAAATGAAAAGCATTCCATGTCCGACAGCAAGGCAGGTGCTGAACCATGCGACACGGCCAAGTCCTCGATCACGTGACAGAGCAAACGCCGTGGGTGGCGGGCAATCGATGCGGTCGCGGCGAGGGCATCGATCCAGGCGGCCGAAGCGGATCTGGGGCGGACGCTTGCCTGCTTCGTCAAAATCATTTCGGTGGCATTCATCCTGGCGCCGGGCTCCAAATGTCTCGATCCGGGACGGCCAAGCCAGATCGATGCCAAGCGTGGCAGACGCGTTTCCGGCACGGCCCGTTTCGCCGATACACCATGAACGGTTAAGGTTTCCGAGCGAATTGACGCCTCGAATTTTCCGACAAGTTTATATGCTGTGGGCTGACGGACATCCGTCCGGTCATGCGGAGGCTGAGGTCAGAAGATGCGCGCTGAGACAGTTGCGATTCATGCCGGATACGACCCTGAGGAGACCACCAAGGCCGTGGCGGTTCCGATCTACC
>JANPCA010000307.1:0-6278 GCA_031430715.1 Hyphomicrobiales bacterium
GCATTCAACGAACTTCCCGCCGACGGCCCCGAGGTTTTCAAGATTGTCGACCTCACCTTTCCGTTCGGCGGCACGACACCGGAGACTGGTCTCACACAGCTTCCGTTTGGTGGAACCGTTCCACAATGGTCGCCGGGCGGCCCAGGAGTCACCAGCGGCAACAAATTGGCCTATCCGGGAATCTATACTTATGACTTCGCACAGCCGGCCAATCCTCCCGCTTTCGTTGTGTCCGGCGGCACATCGAACTGGTCGCCGAACGGCTCTCAACTTGTCTATGAAAGTGGAATGAACGGTGGCGGCGTGGCCCTTCTCAATTTTTCCAATAACAAGGCGAGCCTCATCGTGAAAGGAGCGATTCGCCCGAAGTGGCGCAAGCCTAAACTGGTGCAGTAGAAATCGTGCCCGTTCAACCAGAAGAATGACTCTCAAAAAAAACACGAAAGACAGAGAAACTCCATGCGCGCGCGTTCCCTGATTCTGGCGATTCCCTTCATCATCTTCGGTTCATTGGATGCCCAGGCTGGGTACAAGGCGCTGAGGGATTTTTCGGGCGCTAACCCAAGCAGGGTTTGGAATTATGGTTTCGGGCAGACGGGGGTCGTATTCACGCCCTATGATACCTTCAAGGAGAATTGTTTGGCCGGAGGCGCCACGTTCAATGGCATCGATTGCTGGGAGACGGCAAACCCCGGCTTCAATGCGATCGTTGGAGTGACGACGCTTGCTGAGCCTACGGTTTTCTTTACATTCGTCATGCCGACGAACGTGCTCTACATGCATCCGGGAGATGGACCGCCTGGTGCTCCTACAGATTCGATCGTGCGTTGGACCTGCCCGCGGGACGGAACTTATTTGATCAAGGGGTTTTACGAGATACTCGACGTTCGTCCGACGGGAACCTATCCGAAGATTTTCGTCAACCAGAACAATGTAACGAGGAAAGCTTTTGGCGGCGATGATGGAGCGCTGACGGGGCCTGGCGCGCACCTCAATCGGAAGAAGGCCGGCCAAAGGAAGGATTTCACTCTCAACCGGTTCATCAGCAAGGGAAGCGTAGTCTCCTTTGGGGTAAATTCCGGCTCTGACTTTAGCAATGACAGTACTGGTTTCGATGTAACAATTGCGCCGGTTATCGAATAGACATGACTTTCAAAAAGACGGAGAAACTCCATGCGCGCGCGCTCCCTGATTCTGGCGATTCCTTTCATCATCATCGGTTCATTGGATGCCCAGGCTGGGTACAAAGCACTGAGGGATTTTTCCGGAGTCAATCCGAGCGGTGTTTGGGACTATGGCTTTGGGCGAACCGGAAGTGAGTTTACGCCCTATGATACTTTCAAAGAGAACTGCTTGACGGGCGGCGCGACGTTCAACGGCATCGATTGCTGGGAGACGGCAAACCCGGCATTCAATGCAATCGTTGGCGTTACGACGCTTGCTGAACCTACAGTGTTTTTCTCGTTCGTTATGCCAACGGACGTCCTCTACATGCACCCGGGCGGAGGGCCGTCTGGTGCCGCGACCGATACCATTGTGCGTTGGACTTGCCGGCGAGACGGTACTTATTCGATCAAGGGTTTCTATGAATTGCTCGACGCCAATCCGACGGGCGTCTATGCGAAGATATTCATAGACAGCAACAATGTGACAAAAAACGCCTTCGGAGGACAAAGCGGATCTCTGACGGGTCCGGGTGCAAACCTCAATCTCAAGAGGCCGGGACAAAAGAAAAAGTTCAGTCTCAGCCGGTTCCTGCTCAAGGGAAGCGTAGTTTCCTTTGGCGTCAATGCCGGCACTGGTTACAGCAGCGATAGTACGGGGTTCAACGTAACGATAGCGAGAACTGTCGAATAGAACATCAGGTTGTCATTGACCTGCGACCTGTTAGAATTTGTTCGACACTTGGGCCGTGCATGACTTTCGCTGATTGATGTAGAACCCATCTACCGGTGCATCAGCCAGCCGTCTGCCGTCAGCCGTTCCTGGGGCAGGAAGCGGGCCTTGTAGTCCATCTTGCGCGAGCCTCGGACCCAATAGCCAAGATAAAGATAGGGCAGGCCCAGGCGCTTCACACGCGCCAGGTTGTCGAGGATCATGAAGGTGCCAAGCCCGCGCCTGGCGTGATCGGGATCGTAAAAGCTGTAGATCATCGAGATGCCGTCGCCCAGGATGTCGACCAGCACCGCGGCGATCAACTCGCCCGCTTCGCCGCCGTCCCGCTTGAGGCGGTATTCGACCAGGCGGCTGTCGACGAAATTGTCATCCACCATGGCGGAGAAATCCAGCACCGACATGTCGGCCATGCCGCCGTCACCGTGGCGCTGGTCGATATAGGCGCGGAACAGGGCATAATGCTCGCCGCTCGCCTTGGGCTTGGTGACCACGCCCTCGACATCGGCATTGCGGCACAGGTTGCGCTTGAAGCCGCGCGACGGCGTGAATGTGTTGACCGGCACGCGCACCGAGACGCAGGCGGCACAGCCATCGCAGGCGGGCCTGTAGGCGATGTTCTGGCTGCGCCGGAAGCCGCCCTGGCTCAATTGCGTGTTGAGGCTGCGCGCGTCATGGCCGACCAGATGGGTGAACACCTTGCGCTCCACCCGCCCCGGCAGATAGGGGCAGGGCGAGGGGGCGGTAATGAAGAACTGTGGAAAGTTCCGCCGCTCGATGCTCAAAGGTCCGGACTCCAATGGCCGTGGCGCCAGCATAATGACGGGCGGCCGCCATATTCAAGTGTCTTCTCAGCCGCTTCCGGCGATTTGATTTTCAGCCGCCGATGGCCTAGGAGCAAGACGTTCAAGTGGGAGGTGCATGATGCGGGCGGCATGGATTGGTTTGGGCGTCATGGGCTTCCCGATGGCGGGCCATCTGGTGACGCGTGGGCGCCTGCCGGTCACCGTCTATAACCGTAGCGCCGCCAAGGCCGAAGCCTGGGCAGCGAAGTTCAATGGCCCCACGGCGGCGACACCCGCCGCTGGGGTCAAGGACGCCGATGTCGTCTTCGCCTGTGTCGGTAATGATGAAGACCTCCGGCACGTGACGCTCGGGGCCGATGGTGCCTTCGGCGCCATGAAGCCAGGTGCCGTCTTTGTCGACCACACCACGGCCTCGGCCAGCGTAGCGCGGGAACTCCACGCCGAGGCCAGGCGCCGGGGCTTGGGCTTTGTCGACGCCCCGGTCTCGGGCGGGCAGGCCGGCGCCGAAAACGGCGTGCTGACCGTCATGTGCGGCGGCGATCCGGAGGATTATGCCAGGGCCGAGCCACTGATCGCGCATTTCTCCAAGATGCGCAAGCTGCTGGGGCCTCCGGGCTCCGGCCAGCTCGCCAAGATGTGCAATCAGATTGCCATCGCCGGACTGGTCCAGGGCCTGGCCGAAGCCATCAACTTCGGCATGAAGGCGGGCCTCGACATGGAAGCCGTGGTCGATGTCATCGCCAAGGGGGCGGCGGGTTCCTGGCAGATGGAGAACCGCCACAAGACCATGATCGCCAAGACATTCGAATTCGGCTTCGCCGCCGACTGGATGCGCAAGGATTTAGGCATCTGCCTCGACGAGTCCCGGAGGAACGGCGCGCCGCTTCCCGTCACCGCCCTCGTCGACCAATTCTACGCCGAAGTGCAGAAGCTGGGCGGCGGCAGGTGGGATACGTCGAGCCTGATTGCCAGGTTGCAGAAGCTTGATAAATAGGGGCGCGGCGGTTGGCCCGCCGCGTTCCTACCGCTCAAACAAAGAAGTCGATACTCACGGCATTGGCGGCCAGCGTTCCCTGCACCAGGATCATCATCCCAGCGGCAATGTCATGCGCTGTGTTCAGCTGCCGCAGGCCGTCTGCGGCGGAATCGGGCGCGCCGACGTCATCGCCGCCTGCGAATCCGCGGCAATCCGGGGCCACGAAGGCTTGCTCCACAGCCATTTCCGCGCCAGCGCCGGCCTCCGGTTCGGCGGGGCCGTCATCAAGCCCGAAGAAGGTGTCGCCCGCGGCCGGGCCGTCGAGTGCCGCTGCGCAGTATAGGAATGCGCCGTTGGCTCCGCCACCGTCACCGGTCTCCAGCTGACCATCGCCGCGGAAGAAATAGATCCCGATGCCAAAATCAAGCGTGTCATCGCCGATCTTGTCAACAGCGCCGCCGCCATCATCAAGGACTTCGCCGCCGCCGGTCCCGCCATCCTCGACACCAGCCTCGTCGATGATGACCACGTCATCTTCACCGATAGGTATCTCTCCGCCGGGGTCAACCCACTCGAGGTCAATCCACGTCCCGTCATCGCTCCCGTCGACGGCCTCTTCAACGGGCAGTTCATCCTCGACAATGCCACCATCGAACTCGTCACCGGTGGTCACGCCGCCGCTGCCGTCATCGCCGATGGGCAACTCATCGCCGCTGCCCTCGGCGGGAATTTCGTCAACTTCGGTTTCGTCAATGACGCCGCCGCCATCGTCCAGGCCGCTATCACCCGCCCCGCCCACAATCTCTTCGAGGCCGGTGTCATCAGCCAACAAGTCAAGACCCGCGCCGTCGATGTCCATGGGTTCCTCCAAAAAAACCGTCTGCCGGGCAGTATGGCCAACAAGTTCTCAAAATATCCGTCAAGGCGCAAGGTAAAATTGGAAGCTTAGGGCCGCTGGCTTGATCCGCAACGCCTCGCCGGTCTAACACTTGAGGCTTCTTGCCACCTCAACCGCAAAATACGTCAACACCCCATCGGCCCCGGCCCGCTTGAAGGCCATCAGGCTTTCGGGGATCACTTTATTGGGGTCGAGCCAGCCGTTGTTGCAGGCGGCCATCAGCATGGCGTATTCGCCCGATACTTGATAAGCAAAGGTCGGTACGCGGAAGGTTTGTTTGACGCGGGCGACGATGTCCAGGTAAGGCATTCCGGGTTTCACCATCACCATGTCGGCGCCCTCGGCGATGTCGAGTGCCACCTCGCGCATGGCTTCATCCGCGTTGGCGGGGTCCATCTGATAGCTGCGCTTGTCGCCCACGAGCGTTCCCGATGAGCCGACCGCGTCGCGGAAAGGTCCGTAGAAACCGCTCGCATATTTGGCGCTGTAGGCCATGATCTGGACGTGGGTGAAGCCTTTGGCCTCGAGCGCCTGGCGGATGCGCCCGATGCGCCCGTCCATCATGTCGGAAGGGGCCACGATATCGCAGCCCGCCTCAGCCTGGACAAGAGCCTGGCGCACCAGCGCGTCGAGGCTTGGGTCATTGACGATCTCGTCACCTTCCATCAGCCCGTCATGGCCATGGCTGGTATAGGGGTCGAGCGCCACGTCGCACATGATGCCGATGTCCGGCACCGCCTTGCGGATGGCCCTGACCGCCTGGCACACCAGATTGTCCGGGTTGAAGGCCTCGGCCGCATCCGCTTTGCGCAAATGTGACGGCGTGTTGGGAAACAGCGCTACCGCCGGAATGCCAAGCCCGGCGGCCTCCTCGACTTTGCTGATCAGAAGATCGACCGAATAGCGGGTCACACCCGGCATCGAAGCCACCGCTTCGCTGCGGTTGCGGCCCTCGATCACGAAAACCGGCCAGATCAGATCGGAGACGTTAAGCGTATTCTCGCGCACCAGGGCGCGCGACCATGGCGTGCGGCGGTTGCGGCGCATGCGGGTCAAGGGAAAGGCGGGGCTGTCAGACATTCCGTCTCAATAACAAGACAATGGACGCTTAGGCAATGGCGCTACTGGCAGATGCGGTAGGAGCCCTTGCGTTTGAGCACGTCGACGTGAAAGTGATTGCCGTGTTGGGCATCCGACCCCGGCCCCAGCACGGTGGTGAAATGCTGGCAGGCGTCCTTCTGGATGTCCTTTAGGAACGATCCGCCCGCCGGCAGTCCGATCGTGCTCAGAACGCCGCCCCAGCCGCCGCCGACCGTCACATCTTTCGATGTGGCAAAACCGAAGCCCGACATGTCGAGCGCATTGGCCTTGCCATGTTCGCTGAGCTTAGCCCCCGCCTGATTGTTGCGGCGGCGGCAGACATAGGAGGCGGCTACCCGGACCTCGGTCACCTCCGTCTTGAAGCGGCGGCGGGCCGAGGGCGCGACCGACCGGGTGATCCAGCGCGACAGGCCGGCGGCAAGATCGCAGGTGATGACGGCGGGCGGCGTGAAGGCAATGCCCGAAATGCGCGACACCAGGATGGGGGCCGGCGTGCCGCAGCCGCCGCTGGCGCCAAGCGGCGGCTGGGGTTCATAGGCGATGTCGAGACCGTCCAGCGCGGTGCGGCAAGCCCGCCGTGCGGCATCGGCCTCGGCCGTGGACC
>JANPCA010000308.1:0-3994 GCA_031430715.1 Hyphomicrobiales bacterium
GACCGCGACGAGACGGGCCGCGACGCGCATATCGAAATCACCTCGAAAGGCAGCGGCAGCAGCCGCAAGCTTTCCGGCAAGATCAGCATTCCGGTGGTGCTGGAACGCCAGTTGACGCTGGCCTCCGGGCCGCCGGTGGCCGAAGGCGAGGGGCTCGTGTCGGTTGCCTTCGAGACGGACGGGCGCAGCCCCGGGGGCGCGCTGGCCAGTCTGCGCGGCAGCGGGGCCTATGATATCGGCGGTCTCAAGCTCTTGGGATTGTCGCCCGCCGCATTCACCCGGAGCCTGGCGCAAGCCAAGGACGCGGCCGGTATCACGGCGGCTTTCGGCGCGCTGCGCGGCGGCGATGGCCTCGACTTCGGCAAGGTCGAAGGCAGCATCGCCATCAGCAACGGCGAAGTGTCGTTCCAGCCCTTCAGATTCACATCGGCGGACGCCGATGTCGAGGTCCGGACGGTGGCGGAGCTGGCACTGGGCGAGATCGATGCCAATGTGTCGGTGGCATTCAAGGCGCGTCCCGGCCTGCCGGTCATGAATCTGTCCTTTGCCGGCCAGCCCGAATCGCTGACCCGTAACGAGGACAACGCCGAACTTGCGGCCAATCTCGGTGTCACCATCATGCGCCAGGGCATCGACGAATTGGAACGTCTGCAGCGGGAACAGAAGCGGCTGGCCGAGCTGGAAGAAAAGCAGCGCATCGCCGACGAGGCACGGCTTGCCGCCTATTACGCCCAGCGCGACGAGTTGTTGCTGCGCAAGCGCGAGATCAAAGTTCATGCCGAGATGCGGGTCATCGCGGCGGAACGCTTGCGCCAATTGATCGAGGCCGAGCGCGCCGCCAATCTTGAGATCAGCAAGACGGAGGCAAAGCAGCGGTTGCGCGAGATCCGCCTTTACCGGCGGCTGGCGCGGCTCAGCACGGCTCCGGCAGCAAAGCCCAGACAGCAGCAGCCCGCCCAGCGGCAATCGGTGGTGGTGCCGCGCTCGGTCAATCCGGTGCAGGGTCCGCAGATTCTGGTGGAGCCCGAAGGGGTGCCGGTCATCTTCGGACCGCCGTCGCAATAGGGATCAGTCCGCGGCATTCTTCAGGAGCCAGACGCGGATGGCGCTGGACAGATTGCGCGTCCCACGGGTGCCGTCGATGTCCGCGACGATGGCTGCAACGGCGATGTTCCGCAGCGCCGCTTGTCGCTGAAGCGCTTCCCAGAATTCCGGCTCAAGCGACAGCGAGGTGCGGTGCCCGGCAATGGTGAGGGAGCGCTTCAGGTCACGGGGCATTGGTCTCCTTGTCCCTCTTCGCGGAACGCGGGGAGGGGGCGAGCGCAGCGAGCGGGTGGGGCCGTGGCCCCGGGCGAAGGCCCCCATCCGTCACGCGGCGAAGGCGCCGCGCGCCACCTTCCCCACGCTTTGCGTGGAGAAGGAAATTTGCGGACGCTGGACGCAGGGGGATTGTCCTCACTCATCCCGTTTGTGGCCGTCAAGGGTCTCATCGGCTTTCTTCTTCCGCGCCTCCGCCAGCTTGCGCTCGGCTTTCGGTCTTCCGAACTTGGCGCGGTTGCGGGCCGCTTCATCTTCCTTCGCGGTGCGTTCCTTGCGCTTGTGCTCGAGCTTGAGGTTGACCACGTCACCCATCATTTCGGCCCGATCATGTCCTCGGGGCGCACGATCACGTCGAAGTCCTCCGCCTCTATGCCGTCCTTCACCGCTTCCTCGCGCAATGTTGTGCCGTTCTTGTGGGCGGTCTTGGCGATCCTGGCGGCGCGGTCGTAGCCGTATTTGGGCGCCAGCGCCGTCACCAGCATGAGCGAGCGGTTAAGCGCCGCGGCGATGTTGTCCTCGCGGGCCTCGATTCCGATCACGCAATTCTCGGTGAAGCTCACTGCCGCGTCGGCCATCAGGCGCACCGATTGCAGGAAATTATAGGCCATCACCGGATTGAAGACGTTCAGTTCGAAATGGCCCGACGCGCCGGCAAAAGTGATTGCCGCATGATTGCCGAAAATCTGTACACAGACCATCGTCAGCGCCTCGCACTGCGTCGGGTTGACCTTGCCCGGCATGATGGAGGAGCCCGGCTCGTTCTCGGGCAGCGACAATTCGCCAAGCCCTGAGCGCGGCCCCGACCCCAGGAAGCGGATGTCGTTGGCGATCTTGAACAGCGAGGCCGCCACCGTGTTGATGGCGCCGTGGCTCATCACCATGGCGTCATGGGCGGCCAAGGCCTCGAACTTGTTGGGGGCGGTGGTGAATTTCATGTGCGTGATGGCGGCGATCTTCTCGGCGACCTTTTCGGCAAAGCCAACCGGCGCGTTGAGGCCGGTGCCCACTGCCGTTCCGCCCTGCGCCAATTCCATCAGCATCGGCATGGTCTGCTCGATGCGGGCGATACCGTTCTCGACTTGCTTTGCATAACCGGAAAATTCTTGGCCCAATGTCAGCGGCGTTGCATCCTGGGTATGGGTGCGGCCGATCTTGATGATGGACTTCCAGCCTTGCGCCTTGTCGTTCAAGGCATTGCGCAGCATGTGCAGGGCGGGCAGCAGGCGGTGATGGATTTCCTCGGCGCAGGCAATGTGCATGGCCGTGGGGTCAGTATCGTTCGACGACTGGCTCATGTTGACGTGATCGTTGGGATGCACCGGCTTCTTCGAACCCATCACGCCGCCCATCATCTCGATGGCGCGGTTGGAGATCACCTCGTTAGCGTTCATGTTGGACTGGGTGCCCGATCCCGTCTGCCACACGACCAGCGGGAAATGCGCGTCGAGCTTGCCCTCGATCACCTCCTGGGCGGCCTTGACAACGACCTCGCCGATCTTCGGGTCGAGCCGTCCCAGCGCCATATTGGCTTCCGCTGCGGCGCGCTTGACGATGCCCAAGGCCCGTACCACCGGCAGCGGCTGCTTCTCCCAGCCGATCTTGAAATTGCCGATCGAGCGCTGGCTCTGGGCCCCCCAATAGCGCGACTGATCGACTTCGAGGGGGCCGAAACTATCGGTTTCGGTGCGGGTCTTGGTCATGGCACAATCACCTTGCGGTTTCAGGTCGGGTCGCTGATTATCATTTCTCAATCCCCACCGCCAGCCAGACGGAAGTCGTCATTGATGTTGAAAAATATCCCGCGCGGCGTGTGGATGCTGGGCTTTGTCAGCCTGTTCATGGATGTCTCGTCCGAGATGATCCATGCCGTGCTGCCGCTTTTCGTAGTGGGCACGCTGGGTGCAAGTGCTACGCTGTTGGGACTCCTCGAAGGCATCGCGGAAGCTACCGCGCAAATTTCCAAACTGTTCTCCGGCGTCTTGAGCGACCGCTGGCGCAACCGCAAACATCTGGCACTGCTCGGTTATGGCATGGCGACCATCGTCAAGCCGCTGTTTCCGCTGGCCACCAGCTTGAGCGCGGTGTTCGTGGCGCGCTTTGCCGACCGCATCGGCAAGGGCATCCGGGGGGCACCGCGCGATGCCATGGTGGCCGACATGACGCCGCCGCACCTGCGCGGTGCGGCTTTCGGCCTGCGCCAGTCGCTCGATACGGTGGGGGCCTTCGCCGGGCCGCTCATCGCCATCGGCTTGATGGCGATCCTGCTCATGGACATCCGCATGGTGATGTGGGTGGCCTGCGTGCCGGGGCTGATCGCGGTGCTGGTCCTGGCCATCGGAGTGCAGGAGCCGGCGATCGCCACATCGAAAGAGCGCAAGCCCGGCTTCGATCTCAAGACCGCGAGCGCACTGGGCCCGCGCTTCTGGCAAGTCGCAGGCCTCGGCGGCGTCATGATGCTGGCGCGCTTTTCGGAAGCCTTCCTGGTCCTCAAGGCCGCCGATGCCGGGATGACAACCGCCTGGGTGCCGCTGGTCATGGTGGTGATGAGTTTGGTCTATTCGTTGTCCTCTTATCCGGCGGGCGTCTTGTCGGACCTCGCGGGACGGCGCGGTCTGCTGGCGGCGGGTCTTGCGGTGCTCATCGCCGCCGATGCCGTGCTGGCCTATGGCACATC
>JANPCA010000309.1:0-8841 GCA_031430715.1 Hyphomicrobiales bacterium
ATCTTCCCGGCCATGTCGGCCGTCACACCGGCCCGCTTGCCGCCGTCGGCATCAGTCTTCTTCACCCATTCGAAAAGCGTCTGCGGCACACAGCCGATCTTCTCGGCACCCGATACAATCGCCGCCCATCGCGACGGATGATCGCCCTCGTGATCCAGTACCATCCGCACCGCCCGGGCCCGGACTTCAGCTGAAAACTTGTTCGTTGTTTTGCTCATGGTGGCTCCACCTTCTCAGGAGTTGGAGCCTCCGGCAATCCCGGGGCGGTTCATTATTCCCATATGGGCGAATTGGCACGATGGTGCGTTACCGCTCCACGCGGCCACCGGAGACCGCCTTGCGGACACGGTTGCGTGACCTTGCCAACGAGCGCCGGAGGTTTGGCTACAGGAGGTTGTTCATCTTGCTCAGGTGGGAGGGTGAAGCATCGGGCATCAACCGTATTTACCGGCTCTATCGCGAGGAAGGGCTTGGCGTGCGCCGGCGCAAAACCCGCAAACGCGCGATTGGCGTGCGCGCCCCCATTCTTGTCGAGGCCAGACCGAATGCAAGATGGTCACTGGACTTCGTGCATGACCAGTTGGCCAATGGCCGGCGCTTCCGGGTCTTGAACATCACCGGCGGCATCACCCATGAGTGCCTGGGTGCCATCTCCGGCACCTCGATCTCAGGCAAGAGAGTTGCGCGCGAACTCACGGCACTCATCGAGCGCAGGGGGAAGCCCGGCATGATTGTCAGTGACAATGGAACCGAACTCACCTCCAACGCCATCTTCGCCTGGTGCAAGGACCACAAGGCCGATTGGCACTATATCACGCCCGGCAAGCCCATGCAGAATGGCTATGCCGAAAGCTTCAACGGCAAGATGCGCGATGAACTGCTGAATGTCGGAGGCGCACTGCGCCGGAGGGCTGTTCTTCAGTCTCGATCAGGCGCGAACAATCATCTCAGCATGGGTGGGGGATTACAACACCACCAGGCCACACTCGTCACTGGCCTATCAGACGCCAGCGGCTTACGCCGGAAAAACCGGGCATACAAACGCCGGTGACGCTAAAAGCTACTGGATGAAAGATCAGTGGCAGGTCAGCGATTACGAGACCGGCAACACCGGCCACCGGATGCGCACGAAGGGTGGCTATTTCCCGATGAACCCGATGGACTCGGCCCAGGACATGCGCTCCGAGATGCTGTCGGTGATGGACGAGATGGGCCTGTCGATCGAGAAGCACCATCACGAGGTAGCCTCCTCCCAGCACGAGATCGGCACCAAGTTCCAGCCGGTCACCATGGCCGCCGGTCACATGCAGATCTACAAGTACGTGATCCACAACGTGGCCCATGCTTACGGCAAGACCGCCACCTTCATGCCAAAGCCGGTGTTCGGCGACAATGGCTCAGGGATGCACTGCCACTTCTCGATCTGGAAGGACGGCAAGCCGATGATGGCCGGCAACCAGTATGCCGATCTGTCCGAGGCCTGCCTCTATTTCATCGGCGGCGTCATCAAACATGCCAAGGCGCTGAACGCCTTCACCAACCCGTCGGCCAATTCCTACAAGCGCCTGGTGCCGGGCTATGAGGACCCGGTGCTGCTCGGCTCCTTCTCACGCAGCCGCCCGGCGCCGCGCCGCATGAGCTAACCTATGGCGCCTTCCTTCAGAAACAGGCAAGCTTGGGCGGGTAGCTCGGGCACCCGGGGGCGTTTCTCGATATGAACCATTACGACATGCTGGTGATTGGCAGCGGCCCGTCCGGGCGGCGCGCCGCGGTGCAGTCGGCGAAATTGGGCAAGTCCGTGCTGGTCGTCGACAAGGGGCGGCGGCTGGGCGGGGTTTCCGTTCACACTGGCACCATTCCGTCGAAGACGCTCCGCGAGACGGTGCTGAACCTGTCCGGCTGGCGCGAGCGCGGCTTCTACGGCAGAGGCTACCGGGTCAAGCAGTCGATCTCGGCGGAGGACCTGATCTCGCGGCTGCATAAGACGCTCGATCATGAGGTCGAGGTGCTGCAGCACCAATTCATGCGCAACGCGGTGAAGAACATCCACGCGCTGGCCCGTTTCACCGGACCCAACACGGCTATGCTCACCACCGAGACCGGGGAAATGAGCGAAGTCGGTTTCGCCCACGCCCTGGTCTCGGTCGGCACGAGGCCGCATCGCCCGGATCACATTCCGTTCGATGGTATCCGCGTGCTCGACAGCGACGATGTTCTCGATCTGAAAATTCTGCCGCGCACGCTGACCGTGATCGGCGGCGGCGTCATCGGGGTCGAATACGCTACCATCTTCTCGGCCCTCGATGTGCCGGTGACGCTGATCGAGCCGCGCGAGACGATCCTCGATTTCGTCGACCGGGAACTGGTCGACGATTTCATCCACCAGATGCGCGACCGCGGCATGACCATCCGGCTGGGCTGCGCGGTCAAAGACATCACGGCCAAGCCCTCCCATATCGAAACCCAGCTTGCCGACGGGCGCGTTATCAAGACCGAGGCGCTGCTCTATGCGGCGGGGCGCAACGGCAATGTGGCGAGCCTCGGCCTTGAGGCGATCGGCATCGAAACAGACGCGCGCGGCCGCATCAAGGTCAATGCCCAGACCTTCCAAACCAGCCTGCCCCATCTCTACGCGGCGGGCGATGTCATCGGCTTTCCGTCGCTGGCGTCGACCTCCATGGAACAGGGCCGGATGGCGGCGTGTCATGCCTTCGGCATGCCGCTGCCGCCAGCGCCCGAGACATTCCCCTATGGCATTTACGCCGTGCCGGAGATTTCAACCGTCGGGCAATCGGAGGAGCAGGTGCGGGCCAGCGGGGTGGCCTACGAATGCGGAGTGGCGCGCTTCCGCGAGACGTCGCGCGGCCATATCATGGGGGTCAATTCGGGATTTCTCAAACTGATCTTCGCCATCGAGAGCCGCCGCCTGCTCGGCGCCCATATCGTGGGCGAAGGGGCTACGGAATTGATTCACATCGGCCAGGCGGTGATCAACCTGAAAGGCACGGACGATTTCTTCGTCGAGAACACCTTCAATTATCCCACCCTCGCCGAAGCCTATAAGATCGCCGGCCTCGACGCCTGGAACCGCATGGGGGCGGGAGCAACGTAGAAACTTTGGCGCCGGAGATGTTTTTCCCTAGCGTCACAGACAAGTTTGATCAATAATCCTAAGCGATCATTACGCCGTCACAGGGGGATTTGCCGTGACCGTGAATGGACGATTGCCGAACCCCGTTACCTTTGCCGTGCATATGTTGGCGCTGTTTTTCGCGCTGGCGCTCGCGGTGGGCTGCACCAGCCTCAAACTCGTCGAGGACTACGATCCGCAGATCGAACAGTCGCTCAACGACTACCACAAGTCCCTTATTTCTTTTGTCACCCGCATGGAGCGGGCGGCGGGCACGGAGGCCGGGAGTTACGCGGGCGGCGATGCCACGGAGTTCTATTCCACGTCGGCAGGCGAACTCGCCAATCTGGTGGTGAAGGCCACGGCGCGCAATCCGCAAGGGCGCTGCGCCGTCAGTTCGCCGATCGCCAAGGGCATTTCCGGCGTGCTGCTGCAGAGTTCGACCTTCTTCGGAAGCAATGGCAATCAGCCCAGCGCCACCCAGGAACTGGGCGATGAAGTGAATCAGGCGCTGGAAGAATTCAACAACGGCACCTCGGATCTGGCGGTGGGGAGCTGCACCGTGGTCATTCTGAAAGCCCTCAAGCTCAATCACCAGATTTTCGAATCGATCCACAAGCGGAAGACCTGGCTGAAGCCACCGGTCTCGACGATTGCCACCGAACTGATCAGCGATACGGTGCAGATGGCGATCATCGCCGAGCAGTCCAAGAAACCCTGAGGAGGTCCATGATGGCACTCAATCCAGCATCGATTGGCAATGACATGCTGAAGGCGGCGGTCACCACCGCCGGCGATCAATGGAACATGATCAAATCGGTGGCGACGATCCAGATCAAGAACCTGGCGCGGCATCTGACCGACATTGCCCGCGGCGTCGCGGATGGCAGCCTCGAAGCCATCGACGGCAAGCAGCTGACGGCCATGGCCAAGAACAACGCCATCGCCGCCATCGCCATGCTGACGGAACTGGTGGCGGCCGCCATACAGAAAATCATCAACGCCGCGCTCTCCGCCGTCAAGCAAGCCATCAACGCGGCGGCCGGAATAGCCCTGCTCTAGGTTGAGCGGCGCCCGCGATCCAGGCCGGCGGCCCCAGCACCTGGAGCATGGTGGGCATGTGCCCGAAGGTGCTTGGTGTTCGGGCGGCGGGCGGGTAGAGGCTCGGCCATGGTCCAGACTCACGCCCTCGCCGCGCCCGGCGCCGCCGATCTCCGCCCCGGCATCCTGCTCGTTGGCGGGTCGGCGGTGGTGTGGAGTTTCGGCGGCGCCATCGCCCGCTTCTTGACGGTGTCCGATAGCTGGACGGTGATCTTCTGGCGTTCGGCCTTCGCGGTGGCCTTTCTTCTGGCTTTCATGCTGTACCGGGACGGGTGGCGCGGCACGGCTGGCCTGTTCCGCGGCATGGGCCTCGCGGGGCTCGGCGTGGCATGCTGCTTTGCGACGGCGTCGACCGCCTTCGTCGTGGCGCTGGCCCATACGACGGTCGCCAATATCCTGCTGATGCAGGCAGGCGTGCCGTTGTTTGCCGCACTCATGGCCTGGGCCCTGTTCGGCGAGCGCGTGAGCGGGCCGACCTGGGCGGCCATCGCCGGGGTGATCGCCGGGGTGGCGATCATGGTGTCGGCGGCCTTCACGGGCAAGGTCTCGGCGCTTGGCGATGGGCTGGCACTTCTCATCTCCGTGGCCTTCGCGGCCGGAATGGTGATCACCAGGCGCAACGCGGCTGTGCGCATGACGCCCGCCGTCTGTCTCGGCGCCATCATGTCGGCGCTGGTGTCGGGAGCGCTTGCCTCGGGGCTGACGGTGATGCCCGCCGACCTCGCATGGCTTTTCGTCTTTGGCGCCCTCAATCTCGGCGCGGGCGTCGTCCTGTTCGTCACCGGGGCGCGGCTCATTCCCGCCGCCCTCTGTGCCCTGGTGGGCACGCTGGAGCCCGTTCTGGGCCCCGTCTGGGTGTGGCTGTTCCATGGCGAAGTGCCGGGCGGGCGGACGCTCATGGGCGGTGCCGCCGTGTTCACGGCGCTACTCATCCACCTTCTCAGCGATTGGTGGCGGAGCGAGAGGCGGGGCTGAAAGCCTTAAGACGCCCGGCAATCGGCGTAGGCGCGGCGGTAGGCCTTGCGGTAGCGTTCGCTGGTGCCGATGCCGCCCGCCACAGTGCCGCCGACGCCGCCGATGACGGCACCGCGGCCCGCACCCCGGTCACCATCGATGGCGAGCCCGATCAAGGCACCGGTGGCGGCACCCAGCACGGTTCCGGCCAGAATATCGACCGAATTGGCGCGGCGGCTGGCGAAGTCCTCGGCATATTGCTTGCAAAAGGCCTTGCTCTTGGCCTCGGCTGGAACTGCAGCGGCGCAAAGCGCCAGCATGGCAAACAGATGGACAGCAGCGCGCATCATGGAGGTGATACTTTCGTGACGATTGCCGTTTGAATTCTAGGGCCGAATTATGGCATGATTTGGAGCGATTTGCAGCGCCCGGAAGCGCCGTCTTCCGCTCGCTCGCGGCATGGGTTATTTGAGGAGGGCGGCAGAGCCCGTCAGGAGTTCCACGCCTTGGACAAGATCATCGCCATCAGTCACGATCCCGGGGAGATGGGCGACCGCTGCACCCGTTGGCTCGGCCAAGCGGGCTATGACGTGGTGACCCTCTGCCCGGCGGCGGGCGATGCCATTCCCGCACTCGGCGCTGATGTGGCGGGTGCCGTGGTGTTCGGCGGCAAGTATGACGTCGGCATGCGGAAGGACCATCCCTTCCTGCGCGGCGAGCTGCGCTTCATCGAGGCCGTGCTGCGGCGCGATCTGCCTTTTCTGGGCATCTGCCTCGGCGGGCAATTGCTGGCCCATGTGCTGGGCGCGGCGGTCGGCCGCCATCCCCAGGGCCACGCCGAATATGGTTATTACGATCTGCTGCCCACGCCGGAAGGCGTTGCATTGTTCGGCACGGGCCTCAAGGTGCTGCAGTCGCATTGGCATGGCTGGTATGAAACGCCCCAGGGCACCACGCGGCTTGCCGCGACCGCGGCGTTCCCGCAACAGGCCTTCCGCCATGGCGCCAGCACCTATGGCTTGCAATTTCACCCGGAGGCGACGCGCGCCATGCTGGAAGGCTGGATCGGGCGCAGGCCCGCCGGACGCCACCTTCTCACGGGCAGCCATCCGCCTGATCGTCAGTTGGCGGACAATCTTGCCCATGACGCGGCGCTGGCGCAATGGTTCGACGATTTCCTCGGCGGCTGGATCGGGCGCCCAAGGGCTTTCAGGGAGGCGGCGGAATGACCACACTCACCAGGCTTCCGGCGGTCGAGACTCAAGGGCTCATCCTGCGCGAGATCGAGACCCGCGACACGCAAGCTTTCTCGGGCTTCATGACCCAGGATGCCTATCAGCGCCACATCGCCATGCGGCTGGCCAATGAGGCCGAGGTCCGCGCCTTCGTCAACCGCTCGGTGGCCAGGCAAGGCGACGAGCGCCGCAATGTCTTCCATCTGGCGGCGGAAGAGAAGATGAGCGGCGAGGCGGTGGGCGACGGCTTCATCATCCTGCAGCGCCCTAAGACGCTGGAAATCGGCTGGGGCGTGCATCCCGCCATGTGGCGCATGGGGCTTGGCACCGAGATCGGCCGCGCGTTGCTGGGGCTGGCCTTCGAGCGGCTGAAGGCCGAGCGCGTCTGGTGCAAGGTGATGAGCCCCAACCTCGCCTCCGCCAAGATCGCCAAACGCATCGGCATGAAACACCTGCAATCGCACCCGGACTATCCGGCGGGCAGCGGCAGGTTCGCGGCGGTGGAGTTTTATGCCATGCAGCCGGGGGAGTATTTTGAGATGGGGTATTGAGGGGCGGGGGCGTAGGACACCTGCTATTGCTCTACGTGTAGCTGGCTTCGTGGCCCATGATCCCAGCAAACCGGCGGCGGCGCTCATTGCCTATACCGACCGCCGAGAAGGGAGGCGGCTTAGGGCAATCCTTACACTAACAAGTATACAAGTATGTCAGCTTTCCCCGTGAGAACCTAAGGCAGTGATTGTCCCACCGTAGAACACCAAAGTGATCGGCCGACGCAAGCACCGCCCTGTCAGACGGATTCAAGACAAGCAACTCTGCACATTTATCCGCATCAACCCAATCAGGTAACAAACCAATGATTTTTCCGGGAGCGCCGGGATCTCTAAATCGGCGCAAGTCAACCGAAGACTGATTGCCGACATCAGAGGCATCGCACCCTCTGCCGGTTAGCATAAATTCAACTGATGGTGTGCTAATGAGTGGTTTGATAGCGGTAGTCAAACTAGATTCCACTCTCTTATACCCATCCACTTTCCCCGGATCATTTTCGGTATTATTCTGGGCGTAAATTAGATATGCGGTTCCGGCAATAACGACGCCGAGCACCGCACTTGAGATTGCTCTTGCCATCATGCTGCTGAAATGACTGGAAGATCCCCGCAACACGCTTTCCGGCTTGCGATCATCGGTTTTCGAATGCGGCTGTTCGATCTGCGCCAATGCAGACTTAACGACACCCAAGACATCAACGTGCTTCTCGACGCCCAGGCGGGCGGACAACAACGCAACTATTTCTTCCTTTAGCAATCCAGTCTTGTCAGTTTCCGCTCGTTCGATAAGTTCCGCAGCGGCCCCGCGGCGGCGGAGGGGATCGGTAGAATCATTGAGAGCCTCGACCAGTTGAACTTCAATAGGCTGAAAGTATTTTGGGTTCTTGGCGATGATTAATTGTTCGGTAGCGCCTTTGTGCGGCGCATGACTGAATTGCGGCCGCATTGGCATGTTTGCCGCTTTGAGTTGAGCAGAAGCGAATACGGCGAGATCGGTAATCGATATGCTTTGTTTGAAAGGCGCCGCCTTTCCATCTCGAAGCCCGTTCACCAATGAATGAGTAAAAATCGATCTCGCGCCTTTTTCTATGGATTGTTGGGTGGACTCGGAAGACGCTAAAATGAAGCATCCAAACCCTTCCGGGTCGAGCGGCGTATGCGCGAGTGCCGGGCGGACCGGGCTGTCTTTTCCACCCGCTAACATGGCGCCGCTATGGCAGCAGTCGAGTATCAATATTTGCCTTTTTGAGGCACAGGCATCGAGGTACTCGCGCAAGAAACTGGCTGATAGAGACTTTGCCGCGGGCGACGCCACGCTCGTGTTGGCAAGCGCGAAGAACAGCTTGCCATTCTTATCAAGCAAGCCATGGCCGGTATAATAAAGCAACACTAGATCATCCAATTGCCGATTATCGAGAAAATCTATGATTGCCTGCTGGACGGTTTCCAGTACGCTATTTGTAATAAGTTCGGCCGTGTCGAATCCAGAGATTTTCTCGTCCTTCAGCACGGACTGGAGCGCCACCAAATCGTTGGTCGGAGCGAATAGCGGGCTTAGCCGGGCATCGGTGAACAGACTATTGCCGATGAGGAGTGCGTGCTTGCCCATGTTTTCAGGTCAACCACAGTCAACGAACGAGCTAGGTTTAGTCAGTTTCCAGATCGACCACTTCACGTTCTCTCGCGGGTAATGAATCAAAATTCGCTTTTCACCCAGTTCTTTAAGGCGAGAGTTCTTTCTCCAAGCGCGGCCGCCCAACCATGAAACTGCGAGATAGATAATTGCTGTCTTCCAGAAGCTGACTTGCAATTCCTTCATTCCCAGTTGAAAAACTCGATCGGCGGTCCGTTTCGGTTTCTGCTGACACCA
>JANPCA010000310.1:0-6365 GCA_031430715.1 Hyphomicrobiales bacterium
CACGGCTGAAGACATCGCGGCTCAATTGGTCAATTCCGAAGGGATGGGCAAGGCTCATGCCCGAGAGCGGCGGGCCAGCCCCCATCTGCGAATACCCATGCGGTGCCCAGAACGGGCCGGTAACCGCCACAACCAAGTGAATGGCGAGGATCACGCTGCCAATCCGGAAGCTCAAAGGCATTTGGCGCCACAGAGCCAAAGGCCGAGGCCGCTTCTGCTCCGCGGGCGCAAGCGTGATGTCGATCTCAGCCATCGTCTAACCGGTCCTGAGCCGCGGGTTGAGAAGGATCGCAGCGATGTCAGCGGCGAGGTTGGCGGTGATATAGACAAGTGCGGCGATCATGACGGTCGCCTCGATCACCGGCAAATCGCGCAACTGCAGCGAGTCGACCAGAAGCGTACCGAATCCGGGATAGGAGAAGACCTTCTCGACGACGACGACACCACCGATGAGATAGGCGAGATTGAGGGCCGTGACATTGAGCGTCGGCACCAGCGCATTGGGGAGGGCATGGCGCAACAACACGCGCATTCGCGACAGGCCCTTGAGTTCCGCCATGCGCACATAGTCGGAGTCCAGCACCTCAATGAGATTGTCGCGCAGCATGCGCACGGCGTAAACGGCCATGACGATGGCCAGCGTCACGGCCGGAAGGGTCATGGCCCGGAGATATTCAAGGGCGCTCGAGGAATGATCGACGAGCGAGATTGCGGGCAAGACCGGAATCCAGAGAACGAAGGTCAGCAACAGAATGGTGGCCAGGAGGAAATCCGGCATCGACAGGAAGACCAGTGTAACCACCGAGAGAAAATGGTCAGGACCCCGGTCCCGCGTCAAGGCCTGGATCATCGCGGGGATGACGGTGAGGGGAAGATAAAGCGCAAAGGCATAGAGTGACAGCAACAGCGTGTTGAAAATACGCGGCGCTAAGATCTCCGAGATTGACCGGCTCGAAACGAGCGAATGGCCGAGATCGCCGGTCACCAGGCCTCCCAGCCAGGCCAAGTAGCGAATGGGCGCGGGCCGGTCGAGACCCAGTTCCGTCCGCAGAAGGTCAAGCGACTCCGGTGTTGCGTCGCGCCCAAGGATGCGGCTCGCGACATCGCCCGGCAACACCTCGAGCATCAAGAAGATGATCAGCGACACCAGGAGCAGCGTCACGGCCGACAACAAGATTCGGCGTGCCACCAGCATGACGATCGGCAATTCGCTCTCCTTTGAAGCTGGTGGGGCGAGGCAAGCCTCGCCCCCTTCCTGATGCCGGCTAGTGAAGCGCTTGGGGCCCAGCCCCACCGCCACCTCGCAACGTTTTACTTACAGGAGAAATTTTCGAAGTTGAGATTGAAGTTTTGTGCCAGCGGCTTGTAGCCCTCGCAACCCTTGCGGACGGCCAGGACCTGATGAACGAACATCGGGAGAATAAGACCACCTTCCTTGGCCAGCAACTCGCCGGTCTGCTGGAAGAGCTTGAGGCGCTCCGCCGCATCGACCGTGGTATTGGACTTCAGCAGAAGCGCATCGTAATCAGGGCGTTCCCAGTGAGTTTCCTTCCACTTGGCAGTTTGTGTGTAGGCCACGGCAAGACCCTCGCCCGGTGGGCGCATCGACCAGGCCGATGTCACAATCGACTTCTTCAGCCACACGTCATCCCAAAAGCTCTCCGCCGGAGTGACGATCACATTGATCTCGATGCCGGCTGCCTTGGCCATTTCGGCATAGACCTGGGCCATGCGCACCATTCCGGGAACGCCCTCCGCGGTATAAAGATCGAACTTCAAACCATCCTTGTGGCCCGCCTCGGCAAGCAGCGCCTTGGCCTTCTCGATGTCCTGTTTTGGTGCCTCCTTGACAAAGGAAGCCGGATTTCCGATCGGCACGGGATTGTCGGCACCAGTCTCACCAAATCCGAGGAGTACCGTGTCAACCATGGCCTGACGGTCGACGGCCAGCTTCAACGCTTCGCGAACCTTTGGGTCGTCAAAAGGTTTGGTGTCTATCCACATCGAGATCGTCATCGAATTCGAGGCGCCGGTTTCGAGCAGTCCGACGTTCGGATCGTCCTTCAAAGAACCGATCACTGACGGATCGACGTTCAGCATCAGGTCAACCTGACCGGCCTTGATGGCGGCAACCGCCGCCACGGCTTCCTGGGCCACGGTGATGCGCAGACATTCCGCCTTGGGCTTGCCGGCATCCCAGTAGTTCGGGTTCTTTCGCAGGATACGAACCGGCGCATTGGGGGTGAACGCTTCCTGCATGAAGGGGCCAGTACCGTCGCCCTTGAGGCGTAGCTCCGCCTGCTTGGCGGCGTCCGGCACGATGTTTGTGAACTTGTTGGTGATCAGCACTGGAAGTTCGACCACCGGCTTCTTGGTCGTGAAGGTGACCGTGGTGGCATCGACCGCCTTGATGCCATCGGGATCGATGAACTCGAGAACGGCGCGCGCGCCGGACCCGGTCTTCTCATCCAGCAATCTCCTGAATGTATAAACCACATCGGCGGAGGAGAAGTCCTTTCCGGAATGGAACTTCACACCTTGCCTCAGTTTGAAGGTCCAGGTGAGACCATCGTCTGACACCTTCCACTCGGTGGCGAGTTCCGGCAAGACATTGAAGTTGTCGTCGATGTCGACGAGACGGTTGTAGACGGCGAACGTATGATAGGCGTCGTCGCCTGAGTGCATATCGGCGGGGTCCATCGACTGCTTCTCGCCACTCCACTCATAACCCAGAATCTTCACGCATTCGTCGCCGGCGGCGGCGAAACTTGCAGGAGCCGAAAGCGTCAATCCGATTGCCGCAATTGCGGCACCATGCAACCACTTGACTGTCGTCATTGGATTCGTCCTCCCAGACATTGCTGACACGCAGGCACTTGGCATTCCGAAATGGCGGACAACCGTATGTCTTGCCAGAATGGCACATTAGCCGCAATAAAAAACGAGTCAAGATACCGGAGACGGCGGATGAAGCCCGCAGTGCTGCGCGGCATGACCTCGGACCACCGGCGCGCCATCGATTCACTGATCAACACCGCAGCGATGTTCAGAGGGCAGAACCCCAGCATCGCCGTTGACTGGTCAACCCGGCCGCACAGCGGCTTCGCGTTCACACCCGTCACCGATCTGGCCCGTAGTTTCGATCTCATCATATTCGATCATCCCTTGATGGGTGCTGCCGCAAACTCGAGGTGCCTCTTGCAGCTGAACGGCGTGTGTGGCGATGACGCGATGTTTGCCGGCGCCTCACTTGATACCTATCGGCTGCACGGCAATATCTGGGCCTTGCCCGTCGATGCCGCCTGCCAGGTGGCGGTGTCGCGGCCGGACCTGCTGCAGGCACTTGGCGAGGAGGCGGCCGCGCTATGACGGCTATCTCGCATTCCAGGAAGTAGCCCGGAGCACTTGTCGAGGCACACTTGCGGGGCGAAATCGGAGCCGAACTGCTTCTGGACACATTGGCGCAGTTACGCGCCGGTGATTAGACGGCGCGCGGGCCGCCGAACCGGCGTGAAAGCTTCTCGGCGGCCTTGATCACACTGACGATAAGATGTTCCCTGTTGGGCTTGGCCAGCCGTTGCTCGGGCACGACAACGCTCAAGGCGGCAATGCAGCGGCCCGAGGCGTCGATGATCGGGGCGGCAATGCAGCCCGCATGCTCGTTCGCCTCGTTCAGTTCGATGGCGTAACCGTGGCGGCGGAAACGCCGCACCTGGGCGATGATCTTCTTGACATCCATCGTGGCCTTGCCGGACGGCGATTGCCGCACGGTTGCCGTTAACAGCTTGGTCAGGGCCTCGTCATCGAGATCCGAAACCAGCAGCCGGCCGGCGGCGGCCCAGTTCACCGGCACCCGCGAGCCGACATTGCTGATGATGCGCAGGAACCGGACGCCTTCTTCTTTGAGCAGGACCATCATCTGATCATTCTCCAGCACTGAAAGCTGCACCGTTTCACCCGTTTCGTTGCGCAGTTCCTCGGCAACCAGGCTGCCGTCACGCAGCAGATCGACATGACTGTGATAGGCCATGCCAAGCTCATAGAGCTTGCGGCCAAGGTAGAGTCCGCTGCCTTTGCCGGACGGCGCGATGATACCTGCCTCCGTGAGGGTACGGACCAGCTCATAGGCGGTCGATTTCGGAATGGGCAGCCTCTCGATGATCTGCGCCACGGTCAAGGGTTCAGCGCACCGCAACATGAGATCGAGAATATCGATCGCCCGCCGCACGCTGCGCGAACCTGTCGTCTCATCCTCAATGACCGCCGGCCTACTTGCCTTGCGCAAGGTTTTTAAGGCAATGGGCTGGGGTAACCTCATACTGAATTCCTGTTATGTGGACTACTGTCCGGTATCTGGTATTTCTGAAGCGCGGAGAAATGGAGGCTGGTCATGAAAATCATTGATATCGAAGTCATCGAACTGCGCGTTCCCGGTTGGACCGGAGAGACGTTTGACGGCTCTTACGACAATTGCCTTGTGCTCGTCCACACCGACGAAGGCATGACGGGGATTGCGGAGGCCGACAGCGTACCCTCGGTGATCCGGGCGATTGTCGATGCGCCGCGGTCTCACACCCATGCCATGGGCCTGAAGCAGGTGCTGGTCGGGCAGGACCCGGGCAATGTCGAGGGCTTGTGGGACCGGATGTATGATTTCACGAGCTATTTCGGACGGCGCGGCGCTGTCATCCATGCCATCTCGGCGGTCGATATCGCCCTCTGGGACCTCAAGGGGAAGGTGCTGGGAAAGAGCCTTCGAGAACTCCTCGGCAAAGCTGAGCGCACGCGGGTTCTCGCTTACGGAACGGTCTATCCCTTGGGCGAGACGCCGGATGAGGTTCGCAAGAATATCGACCGGGGATTGAAGCTCGGCCTCAAGGCCATCAAGATTGTTGCCGACCCGTTCTGGCGCGATGATCTCGCCAAGACGGCAGGGCTGATCCGGGCGGCGCGGCAGCATGTTGGCCCCGGGATTCGCCTGATGGTGGATGCCGCCACGGCCTGGTCCAAGGCCGAAGAAGGTCTTCCGCTCATGCCCATCTTCAAGGAAAACGGCTTCGATTGGGTCGAGGCCCCGCTCCCCATCGACGATCTCGACGGCCATGCCCGATTCCAGGGCTATGGCATCCCCATCGGCGGCGGCGATCTGGGGCTGACAACGCGCTATGAGTATGAGGAAGCTTTCACACGCGGCAAGATCGACATTGCCCAGCCCGACGTGACAATGGCTGGCGGAATCACGGAACTCATGCGCATTGCCGATCTGGCGAAACGGCTGGGCAAGCGGGTGGTGACGCACGGCTACAAGTCGAACATCACGATTGCCGCAAACCTGGCCTTCCTATCGCAGCACTGGATGGACGAGCCTTGCGAATATTCGACCAGCCAGTCGCCACTGCGCTGGGAGCTGACCCGCGAAACCTTTCCCATCGGCCCGGACGGCCGCATTGCGGTACCGGATGGTCCGGGCCTCGGCGTATCGCTCAACCCCGAAACGGTTGCCAAGTACCGTATCGGGTAGTTGTCAGCGGTCCACCCGCCAGCGGGCAACAAGTTCCTCATTGAGCTCGATGCCGAGCCCTGGTCCCTCAGGCAAGGCCATAAAGCCATCCACGACGGCGGGCTCCGGTGAGACGAGTTCGCGGCGCAGCGGACTGTCGAAGACATGCGGCGAGACATATTCGAAGACAGGTGCTGCCGGACAGGCGGCCTGGAAATGCCGCCCGGCGGCGGAGGTGATGCCGGTCTTCCAGCCATGGGGCACCACTTCCGCGCCGAGGATCTCGCACAGGTCGGCAATGCGCCGGATCTCGGTCAGGCCGCCGCCGCGCCCGATATTGGGTTGCACAACGCCGACCTTGCCCACCGTCAGCCATTCGCGAATCTCGAAACGGGTCGCCGCGGCCTCCGCACCGCAAATGCGGATGGCGCTCCTGTCGGCAAGATGGGCATGGCCTGCAAGGTCGTCGTGCTGCAACGCCGCCTCGGCAAAAAAGATGTTGTAATCGGCGATCCGGTCCAGAACAAACAGCGCGTCATGCCAGTTGTGCCAGCGGTAGCCGAAGTCGATGGCGAGAAGGATATCGTCACCAAGCGCCTGCCGGCCGCGGCCGATGAGGCGGATCAACTCCAGGTCGGTGACCAGATCGTAGAACAGCACTTCCATCTTCACGGCTCTGAAACCTGCCCGCAGCGCCATCTCGAACTGCCGGAAGATTTCCTGCATCAAGACGTCGATGCCGCGGCCCTGGGCGAGGCCCGGGAAGATTGTGCAATAGGGTCTGAGCTTGCCGCGCCTGGCACCACCCATGAGCTTGTAGGCCGGAAGACCGAGTTGCTTGCCCGCCAGGTCGTGCAGGGCAATG
>JANPCA010000311.1:0-4319 GCA_031430715.1 Hyphomicrobiales bacterium
GGCGACTTCGCCAAGCGCTGCAACCTCGCCATGGTCGATCTCCAGCCCATCCCGGCCGAGGAGGCAACCCTTGAGCGCCTGCACCACAGCGCCGGCGATCTCCATAACCACGGTCTTGTCGATGTCACCTCGCAGATGGACCGCAAGGATGCCGAGCGGGTGCGCGAGCTTCTGGCTCGCCATGTGAAATACACCGACTCCTCGCGCGCTAGGACGATCCTCGACAACTGGCCGGACTATCTGCCGAAGTTCGTCAAGGTCATGCCGGTCGAATACGCGCGGGCCCTGCAGGAACTCGAAAAGGCCCAGGAAACCAGCGACGGCATGACCATCGGCGTGAAGAGGAGCGCGTGATGAGAAAACGCGTAATCGCCTGCCACTGCCGTCATCTCGGCGTTCGTGCAAGTGAAGGAATCGAAAGCGCCGCTGTTTTGGGCCAAAATAGCGGGATGCCAGCCTGCGCTGGCATGACGGTGGGTTGGTATGGTGGTGTTGACAAAATTATTTAAATACAAAGAACTGGTCACCTATTTCCGTCATGCCCGCGGAGGCTGGCATCCCGCTTCCTTTGGTCTCAACGAGCGTAGGCGCCGATTTCTTCACACACTCGTTCGCCGGGATGACGGTTCAGGGGGAAGCAAATGAAAACGACTTACGATAGCGAAGCCGATGCACTCTGTGTCCGGCTTTCAGATGGAAAAGTTGAGGAGACGGAAGAATTGCGGCCGGGCCTCATGGTCGACTACGATAATGAAGGCCGCATTGTCGGATTTGAATTACTGGATGCGCGCCGAAGCCTGCCTGCTGATGCGCTGGTGTCTGCCGCTGCCGCCTAGAGCAAAATAGGAATCGATCACCATGGGCAAAGTCACAGGCTTCCTCGAAATCGAGCGCCAGGAGCGGAAATACACGCCGGCCTCGGACCGTTTGCGCCACTATAACGAGTTCGTCATTCCACTCTCCGAAGAGGCGGTAACCAAACAGGCGGCGCGCTGCATGAATTGCGGCATTCCCTATTGTCATACCGGCTGCCCGGTCAACAACCAGATCCCCGACTGGAACGATCTGGTCTATACCGGCAACTGGGAAGAGGCTTCGCGCAATCTCCACTCGACCAACAATTTCCCCGAATTCACCGGCCGCATCTGCCCTGCTCCTTGCGAGGCTTCCTGCACGCTGAACCTCGACGACAACCCGGTCACCATCAAGACCATCGAATGCGCCATCGTCGACAAGGCCTGGGAGAATGGCTGGATCAGGCCGGAAAGCTTCCGCGACAAAACGGGCAAGAAGGTCGCCGTCATCGGCTCAGGGCCAGCGGGCCTCGCCGCCGCCCAGCAATTGGCCCGCGCCGGCCACAGCGTCCACCTCTTCGAGAAGCAGGCCAAGGCCGGCGGCTTGCTGCGCTACGGCATTCCCGACTTCAAGATGGCGAAGCACCTGATCGACCGCCGCGTGGCACAGATGGAAGCCGAGGGCGTCGTCTTCCACTATGGCACCCACATCGGCGTCACCCAGGATGCAAAGCAACTGACCGATAGTTTTGATGCTGTTTTGTTGACGGGCGGCGCCGAGCAGGCCCGCGATCTGCCCATCCCCGGCCGCGACTTGGCGGGTGTGCATTTCGCCATGGACTTCCTGCCCCAGCAGAACCGCCGCGTCGCGAAGGAGCCGCCGCTCGACAATCATCCAATCCTGGCGGCGGCCAAGCACGTCGTGGTCATCGGCGGCGGCGATACGGGCTCGGACTGCATCGGCACCTCCAATCGTCAGGGTGCACTTTCCGTTACCCAGCTTGAGGTGATGCCGCAGCCGCCGGAGAAAGAAAACAAGCCCGTCACCTGGCCCAACTGGCCGCTCAAGATGCGCACCTCGTCCTCGCAGATGGAGGGTGCCGAGCGCGATTTCTCGGTGCTCACCAAGTCCTTCTCTGGCGAGAACGGCGAGGTCAGGAAGCTCCACTGCGTGCGCATCGACGGCGCCATGAAGGAAATCCCCGGCAGCGAATTCGAACTCAAGGCCGATCTCGTCCTGCTTGCCATGGGTTTCGTGCATCCGGTCCACGAGGGCTTGCTCAAGTCGCTGGGCGTCAAGCTCGATCCACGCGGCAATGTCGATGCCAATGTCATGAATTACCAGACGAGCCAGCCCAAGGTCTTCGCCGGCGGCGACATGCGCCGCGGCCAGTCCCTCGTCGTCTGGGCCATCCGCGAAGGCCGCCAGGCGGCCAGTGCCGTCGATGAATTTCTCATGGGCGAAACGACGCTGCCGCGCTGAAACGCATCAGGGCCTAGGCGCTCGCCGGATTGAGCATGCCGAACACGGCGTCATGCTGGCCCCTCGATTCGGCATGGCGCAACAGTTTCACTTTCGCGACGCAGATTTCGCCGGCCAATGGATCAGCCTTGAGCAGCGCCATGCTTTCGCCGATGTAGGAATCTAGCTGCATGGCATTGGGGTTCGACCGCGACTGCGGCATGAGGTCGGTGGCAACCGCGGGCGGCGCAAGCTCGATCACCCGCACACTGGTCTTGCGCAGCTGGTGCCGCAGCGACTGGCTATAGGAATGCATGGCCGCCTTGGTGGCGGAATAGGTGGGCGTCACCGCCAGCGGCACGAAAGCGAGGCCGGACGTCACATTGATGACCGTGGCCGCTGGCTGTCGTATCAGATGCGGCAACAGTGCCGCGGTCAACCGGATTGGTCCCAGGAGATTGGTCGTCACCATCGCCTCGCTGTCATCCATGCTGAAGGACTCGTCCAACAGGTTCTCGGCGCGCATGATTCCGGCATTGTTTACGAGAACATTGAGTGCCGGGTGGTCCTTCACAATCCTCGACGCGAGGGCACGAATGGAATCCGCATCGCCGATATCCGATACGTAATAGGTCATGCCTGGATTGGCCCGGACCGTGTCCTGCAGGGGGTCTTCCCGGCGGCCGGTGATGATGATGTGGTTTCCTTCGGCGTGAAGCGCCTCCGCCAGGCCACGGCCGATGCCAGCACCACCGCCAGTGATCAGAACCGTGTTGTTGGTGAGATTCATGAGTTCCACTCCAGATTTTCAAATGATGTCCGATTGCGGTGCTGATATAGGGTGACCACTTTCCATTCGGAAGAAGGCACCGGAAAGTTCTATACTTACCCAGGAGAGAGTGAATTCATGGCACAGAAAAAGCCAACCGGCTTGAGGCCCGGCGCGATGATGCCCTACCCCGAATGTCACGCGGACCCGCGAGTCGAAGCGCTCGTCACCGAGGTCATCGGGCGTGTCGCGGACAAATGGACCATGATCCTGCTCGAAGTCCTGGCCGGGCACGGCGAGTTGCGCTTCACCCGGCTTTCCGAATTGGCGGGCGGCATAAGCCAGAAAATGCTCACCCAGACATTACGGCAGATGGAACGCGATGGCCTGCTGGTCAGGACCGCGCATCCGGTCATCCCGCCACGCGTCGAGTACCGGTTGACTGATCTTGGCTTGAGCCTGGGCGAGGCGTTCTGTGGCGTCTGGACATGGGCTGCTCAGAATCTCCAACACATCGAAGAGTCGCGGCGTGCCTTCGACGAGCGCAGGAAAGAACCCTGATGGCGGGGCAAATTCACGCCAGCAGTTTCCGCACCGCGTCTTTCCAGCCGGCGTATTTCGCCTCGCGTATTTCCGTCTTCATCTTGGGCGTAAAGCGGACATCGCGTTTCCAGCTCTTGGCGAAGACCGCTGGCTTCGGCAGCAACCCCGCCTGCAGCCCGGCCAGATAGGCTGCCCCCAACGCCGTTGTCTCCAGCACCTGCGGCCGGTCGACGGGGGCATCGAGGATGTCGGCCAGACGCTGCATGGTCCAGCCGGACGCCGCCATGCCGCCGTCAACGCGCAGGATGGTTTTGCCAGCCGAGCCCCAGTCCTTCCGCATGGCCTCGAGAAGATCGCGTGTCTGGTAACACACGGCTTCGAGTGCGGCCTGCGCCAAATCCTTGTTGGTTGTGCCGCGTGTCAAACCAAACAAAGCACCGCGCGCTTCCGCGTTCCAATAGGGCGCACCAAGACCCACGAAGGCCGGCACCAAATAGACCTGCTGCTGCGGATCGGCAGCCTTGGCGAGTGCGCCCGTTTCGGACGCCGCTTTCACCAGTTTCAAGCCATCGCGCAGCCATTGCACGGCGGCACCGGCGATGAAGATGGCGCCTTCGAGCGCATAGGTGCGCTTGCCATCGAGCTGATAGGCGACCGTCGTCAGCAGCCGGTTGTGCGAGGCCACCGCCGTGGTCCCCGTGTTCAACAAAGCAAAGCACCCCGTGCCGTAAGTCGATTTCATCATGCCGGG
>JANPCA010000312.1:0-2266 GCA_031430715.1 Hyphomicrobiales bacterium
CCGCCGAAAAGATAACCAGCCCGCGCGCGCACAATGATATCGCCTTGAAGATCACTGGATATTTGGTGCCGTAGACGCCCACGAAAAGGCTCTGGCCAAAAGACGTGACGATGATCGCCATGAAGATCAGCAGGCCCTGGAGCATTCTGTCGGTTCTGACAAAGAGGTCGAAGAACCAGCCGAGAATGAACAGCAGGAGCGCGCCCCCGATCATGATCAAGGCAAGTTCCAGAAGGAAACGCGCCAGGATGGTATCGAAGGGCTTGACGCGCTGAAAGGCATAGAAGGACCGGCTGGAGCGCACCGTGCGGGGAACCGAGGATATCGAACGCCGGACCATGGCGAAGGGAATATAGGATACGGCCATGAACAGGGCGACATTGATTCCAGCGACTTCCGTGCGCCGCAGCAGATACCAGAAGGCGGCCAGCGCCAGCACGGTGAGGGCCGGCTCGAGGACGACGCCGACCAGGCTGATCAAACCATAGCCCTCGGTGCCCGACCGGCTCTTCAGTTCCTTGAAGATGAGGGCGAACACGACATTGCCCTGGCGGCGGCTGCCCTCGCGCATCTCGTAGAAGAAGCGCGCCATGCTGCCTAAGGGCGCGTGCTCGCTATGCGTCATGGCGGCCTCCCCGCAGGGCCCGCCCGAGGCGGTTGGCGGCGATCACGGCGCGGCCGATCAGCAGTCTCCAGGCCGTCATTGTCACCGTGCCACTCCGCCTGCCGCGGCCGATCCGTTCAAGCGCCACTTCCGGCGGACAAACCAGGCCGCTCTCCGGATCCCAGTAGCGCGGATAATGGAAAAGCGCTGCCGCGGCAAGCTCGTCGAGGCCGCGCTGGCGCCCGCGTCTCGCGCATGTGCCGAGGTCTTCCGTCAAACCCCACCCGGCATAGAAGGGCATGCCATGCACGGTCACGGGGATGCCCCGCAACAAGGCCTCGAAGCCCGCCAGGGATGAATAGGTCTCGATGCGGTCGGCAATTGGAAACAATCGGTCCAGAGGGGTTTTCCGGGCAATGTGGTCGGCCTGCTGTTCTTGGTGTTTACTCAGGGCTCCCGGCCGGCCCAGATGCTCAACATCCGGGTGTGGCTTAAATATGACAAATGCCGTGGGATGGCGCAGCCTGGCGCGTTGCAGAAGCAATGCGTTGACATTGCTTGCCGCTGGAAAGTCAGGCGCCCTGCCGATCTCGACGGCAGCGTCGTCGGCGACCTGTCCCGGTACGAGGATGACCTCCCGTCCGGCGGGGACAGTGAACATCGCACCTGCTCCGTCCATGACATTGTACTTGGTGATCCTGGCAGCGACAATGGCTTCACGAAAGGCCTTGGCGCGTCCGGTATCGGCGAGCGGGATGGTGCCGTTGGCCAGAATATGCTCGATGCCGGAAGGCCGCGTCGGATCGAAATAGATGCCCCGCGTATCGAAGACCAATGACAGGGGTTGCACAAAGGCGGCGCCGAGGCCCACCGAGCGCAGAAAGCCATCCTCGATGGTGATGCAGGCCAAGCCCCGCGCTTCGATTTCCGGGCGGAGCCCGATGGCGGCGCGGCCCCAGGCGGCGATGGCCGCGCCGTCTTTCGAAGCAAGGCTTAATGCACGCGGCAGGCTGCGGGTGAAGCGCGGTGGCCCTCCAGGGCCATCGCACATGGCCGTCACGGCGCGGCGCTTCCACCAGGCGACGCGGTAGCCGATCACCGGCCTTGCATTGGCGAGAAAGCTGCGGCGCAGAAAGGCCATCTGATCGATCGCCGTCATGGCGCCGGCGGGCGCCCGGCGCCACAGGTCGAAGAAATGCGTATAGCGGAGGTAGACGGCGGCGGCGAGTTCGTCCAGGCCGCGCCTGGCGTTGCGGCGGGGGAGCGCCTGGCGGTCGTCCGTCAGGCCCCATCCGGCGTAGAAGGGCATGCCGAAGCAGGTCACCTGGCAGCCGGCCATCAGGGCCTCGAAACCGAACTGGCTCGACACGGTATAGACATGGGGCTTCAAATCGAACAGGCACCAGGGCGAAACATGGGAGGCCAAAACCCGCAGCCCGAGGCGGCGCGCGGCATCGGCGAGATGGCCCCGCTTCGTGCCTGCAAGGGTTTCGGGGTGCAATTTGGCGATGACGTCCGCGCCGGGATTGTCGCGCACCGCCGCTTCGGCCATCCGTTCGAAGCTGGACGCGTCAGCGAGCCCGCCGGCGATCGACTCGTCGCCGGCCGTCTGGTCCACAACCAGCACGACGGGCTTGCCGCCGCTCACTTCGAGGCCGTCCA
>JANPCA010000313.1:0-6999 GCA_031430715.1 Hyphomicrobiales bacterium
CGTCGGTGCGGTGTTCGACACCGCCTTGCGCCCCGCGCTGGAAATAATCTGCACCACCACGGCTGCCGGTGCGGCTGAGAAGGCGCGCGCCTTCGGCTTCACACGTTCGACCGCCGATTGGCGCGTGCTGGTGGACGATCCCAGGGTCGAGGCCATTGTGATTGCCAGCCCGCAGCATACCCACCGCGATATTGCATTGATGGCGCTGGCGCGTGGCAAGCATGTGTTCTGTGAAAAACCGCTTGGCGAAGGTTTGGCCGACAGCCGGATCATGGTGGAGGCTGCCGAAAAAAGCTCCTGCATCAACATGACCGGCTTCAACTATATCCGAACGCCCGCCTCCCAACTCGCCCGCGAGATCGTGTCATCGGGCGAGATCGGCGAGATGACCTATTTTCGTGGCGAGCACACGGAAGATTTCCTTGCCGATCCCGCAAGCCCCGCGTCGTGGCGCACCGAGGGCCGCGCCAATGGCAACATGGGTGATCTCTCGCCGCACATTATCAATGCGGCTTTGGCCATTGCCGGACCTATCAGGTCACTCGCCGCCGAAATCGAAACCGTGCACAAGGCGAGGCCGTCGCCGAAGGGGCCCGTCGCTGTTGGCAATGACGATCAGGCGCAAATTACCTGCCGCTTTGAAAGCGGCTCCTTGGGTTCGCTGTTTGTCAGCCGCGTCGCCACGGGGCGGAAGATGGGATACGCCTACGAAATCTTCGGCACCAAGGGCGCGATCCGCTTCGACCAGGAAGACCAGAACGCGCTGTGGCTCTACAAGGGGGATGCAAAGCCGGGCCGCGAGGGCTTCACCAAGATTCTCAGCGGCCCGCTTCATCCCGACTACGCGCCGTTCTGCCAAGGGCCAGGCCACGGTACGGGATATCAGGACCAGATTATCATCGAGGCGCGCGATTTCCTGCAAGGCATTGCCAGCGGGCGTTCTGTCTGGCCTACTTTCCGGGATGGCATGCTGGTGAATCAGGTGATCGAAGCAGCTTGGGCCGCGCACGGCGGGCGCTGCTGGGTCGATATCTCTACGATTTAGGAGAGCAAGTTGGAATGACCATTAAAATTGGAAATGCGCCGTGTTCATGGGGCGTTGAATTCGCGGCTGACCCGCGTAATCCGCCATGGCGGCAGGTGCTCGATGACTGCGGCGCCGCAGGCTACACCGGCATCGAACTCGGTCCGATCGGCTTCATGCCAGAAGATCCCGCGGTGCTGGGCGAGGCGCTTTCCACGCGCGGACTGGCACTCATCGGCGGCGTGGTGTTCCGCGCCTTTCATGACCCGGCGAAATGGGAAGATGTGAAGGATGCCGCAACCCGCACAGCAAAAGCGCTGGTGGCGCACGGAGCCAGACACATGGTGCTGATCGATTCGATTTCGCCGCGCCGCGCACCAACCGCCGGGCGCCCGAACGAAGCCGAACAGATGGACCAGGCTGAGTGGGCTTTCCTTGCCGGGCGCATGCGCGACATCGCCCGCATGGGTACCGAGGACTACGGCCTCACCGTGTCGATCCATCCGCATGCGGCGGGCTTCATCGATTTTGAAGCAGAAATCGAACGGCTATTGGCTGACATCGACCCCTCCGTGCTGAAGATCTGCCTTGACAGCGGGCACTCGCATTACGCGGGCTTCGATCCTGTTGCTTTCATGAAGCGTCACATGGATCGAATCGCTTATGTCCACTTCAAGGATATTGATCCCGCGGTGAAGGCCGATGCAGTGGCCAAGCGCACCGGCTTCTATGAAGCCTGCGGCCAGGGCATTTTCTGTAACCTCGGCAAAGGCATGACGGATTTTCGCGCCGTGCGGCAACTCCTCCTCGACGCTGCCTATGAAGGCTGGTGCACGGTCGAGCAAGACTGCGATCCGGCAGGCCCCACTTCGCCCATCGACGATGCCCGTGCCAACCGCGCCTATCTCACATCAATCGGCTTCAACTGAAGAGTTTCGCCATGAGAAAATTGACCTGGGGCATGATCGGCGGCGGCGAAGGCAGCCAGATCGGCCCGGTGCATCGCATCTGTTCTGCCCTGGACGCGCGCTTCGAGATGGCGGCCGGCGCTCTTGATGCCGATCCAGCGAAGGGCCGTGAGTTTGCGCAGCGCCTTGGCCTTGCCGAAGATCGATGCTACGGCGATTGGAAGGAAATGCTGGAGGGAGAGACAGCCCGCAAGGATCGCATCGACCTCGTCACCGTCGCAACGCCCAACGCGACCCATCATGCGATCGCCAAGGCATTTCTCGAAGCGGGCATTCATGTGTTGTGTGAAAAGCCCATGACGGTGACCGTGGCGGAGGCCGAGGATATCGCGGCGGCCGCAAAACGCATGGATGCTGTCTGCGCCGTCAATTACGGATACACCGGTTATTCCCTGGTGCGTCAGATGCGGGCCATGGTGGCGCGCGGTGACCTCGGCAAGGTCCGGCTCATCGTCGTCGAGTTCTCCCATGGCTTCCATGCCGATGCGGCTGACGCCGACAACCCCCGCATGCGCTGGCGCTATGACCCGGCCCAGGCCGGCATTTCCGGACAATTTGCCGATTGCGGCATTCACGCGTTGCACATGGCATGCTTTGTGTCGGGCCAGAATGCGCGTGAACTTTCATCGGATTTCGTATCCACCATTTCCAGCCGCAAGCTCGAAGATGATGCGATGGTCAATGTGCGCATGGATGGCGGCACGACAGTCCGGCTTTGGACCAGCTCGGTGGCCGTTGGTAGTTTTCACGGCTTCAATATTCGTGTCTTTGGTGAAAAGGGTGGATTGCGCTGGGCTCAACAATGGCCGGACCAATTGCATTGGACGCCCGTAAACGGCCGCACCGAAGTGATTGAGCGTGGCAGCGGCAACCTCTCTCCCGAGGCTGAGCGCGCTACGCGTATCGCCACTGGTCATTCGGAGGGCATGTTGGTTGCTTTCGCCAATATCTACGCCGATCTGGCGGAAGCCATCACCGCGAAGAGACAGGGCCGGGCAGCCGACCCCCTCGCCTGTCACTACCCGACTGCGGTGGACGGTCTACGCTCCATCATGGCCATCAAGGCGGCGGTCGAGTCTTCCCGCGACGGGGGTGCCTGGGTGGACGCGCGGCCGCCCAGCCTTCGCTGACTGGCCTGAGGCTCGAGCGCTCGCCTCTCGCGCAGGAAAATGCCCTTGAACAAGGGGGTTCTTTCTTACAAGTGTTTCGGTGCAAAGGAATACAATGGCCTTGGGACCGATTGCCAGGACGTCCTTGAAGCTGGTGCCCATGGCCGCGACCGCCAGCACGATGGTGATGAGCGCCACCGGAACCAATGCGACGATCTTGCCGGCCGTGATGCGAAAGCCCAGGAGCGCAAGCTCCCTGCTCCGATAGAAACTGGAAAGATAAGCCCAGCAGCAAGGCAAACAGCTTGGCCGGAGCGCCATGGTGTTCATTGAGGAAGACGGCGGTGACAGCGGCCACGGAGCAGGCCATGATGCCAGGTGCGCCGCGCCGCCCAGACCCGGCAACGGCTGACATCATGAGGCTAGGCCCGGCCTTTCCACGGCACGAGCCTGCGTTCCACGAAGCGCATGAGCAGATCGAAGGCATAGGCTATCGCAGCAATGATGAAGATGCCCATGATGACGGTCGAGGTCTGAAGGAACTGCGACGCCGACAGCACCATGAAACCAATGCCGCTGGTGGCCGCGACCATTTCGGCAGCAACCAGTGTCGTCCAGCCGACGCCCATGCCAATCCGCATTGCCGTGATGATCTCCGGAAGCGCAGCCGGAAGGATGACCTGGGTCAGCACCTGCCACGGCGTTGCTCCCAGTGAATAGGCCGCGTGAACCTGTTCGATGGCAGCTGAGCGCACACCCGAACGCGTGCCGATCGCGAGCGGCGCGAAGATGGCGAGGAAGATCAGGAGGACTTTCGACAGTTCACCGATGCCAAACCAGACGATCATCAGGGGCAGATAGGCCAGTGGCGGCACCGGGCGGTAGAATTCAATCGGCGGATCGAATATGCCGCGCATCACGCGGCTCATGCCCATGGCAAGGCCTATTGGAATGGCCGTGAGGCAGGCGAGGCCCAGCGCCCCGAACACTCTCAGTACGCTGATCCAGGTATGTTCGAGGAGGGAGTAATTGGCGAAACCCTCTGTTGCCACCTGGATGAACTTCTGGAAGATGGCGGCGGGGGACGGAAGGAACAGCGGCTTGATCCAGCCGGCCCAGGTGGCCAGGGCCCAGAAACCGATGATGGCGGCTGCCGAGAAAGCGCTGATCAACAAGCTGTCGCCCTGGCCGGGCACGCCATAGACTTCGCCGGGCTTCGTCGGCTTGATCTTCAGCAATGATCCGAGGAACGACGGCGGCTTTCCCGGCTTGATGTCAGACATGATCGCTCCCCGCTGACTCCTCGTCGCCGAAGATGATCTTGAGCACTCTCTCCCGCATCTTGATGAATTCGGGAGAGGCCTTCACCGTGCGCGCGTCGGCGCCGTCCAGGAAACGCTGACTGAATTCGAGGTCGAACGTGTGGGTGATGCGGCCCGGCCGTGGCGACATCACGATCAGGCGCGTTCCCATGAAGAGCGCTTCTTCCACGCTATGTGTGATGAAGAAAACCATCTTCGCGGTTTCCTTCCATATCCGGATAATGAGTTCCTGCGCCTTTTCGCGCGTCAGGGCGTCAAGCGCCCCCAGGGGCTCGTCCATCAGCAATATTGCGGGATCGATCGTCAGCGCCCTGGCGATGCCAACGCGCTGCTGCATGCCGCCCGAAAGCATGTAGACGGCATGTTTCTCGAAGGGGCCGAGGCCCAGTTGATCAAGATTCCGGCGCGCGATCTTGTAGCGTGCTTCCTTGCCGGTACCCTTGAGCTTGAGCCCGAAGGCGACATTGTCGATGACGTTGAGCCACGGCAAGAGCGCATGTTTCTGGAACACCACGGCGCGGTCGGCTCCCGGTCCCGCAACCAGCGCATCATTCAGCTTGATCTGTCCCAGCGATGGCGACAGGAACCCGGCGAGCAGGTTGAGCAAGGTGGATTTGCCGCAGCCGGATGCGCCAAGCGCCACCACGAACTCTCCGGGGCGGATTTCGAGATTGATGTCGGACAGCGCCCGGACCGGTGCTGTGTTGGGCCCGATCGGATATTCAACCGTTACGTGATCGACGTGCAGACTGCCCATGCCCCTCGCCTCTTCAGTGTGACAAGCCCCCGCCTTCAAAGGCGGGGGCCTTTCGTAACGCGCAGGATGGATCTCCCGGGTGTTACTTCATCGCCGCTGCAAGATAGTCCGCATTCACGAACTTCGAATAGTCATCGAGAACGGCGTCCACCCGCTTGTTCTCAAGAAGGAACTTGGCCGTCGCCAGCATATTTCCCTGGTTGCCTCCGCCCAGCCAATCGGCCGATGCCATGTCCTTCAGAGACGGGAAGGCATAGCCCTTCAACGCGGCAGGAACCTCGGCGGCGGGAGAGCCGGTACGGTCGGCAATCGCCATGGCAGGTGCCGAGTCCGCCGTCCACGCATCCGGATTGGAATTATAGGCGGCATTGGCGGCATCAAGAGCCTTGAGGAACTTCACCATGAAATCCTGATTGGCCTTGCCGAACTCTGTATTCACCACCCAGCCGTCAAAGGTCGGTGCTCCTGCCACCTGGTTGGCGGCGATGATGAGCTTTCCTGTCTTCATGGCCTTGCCCTTAGCCGGCTCCCAGACGAAGGTCGCGTCGATCTGACCCTGGTCCCAGGCGGCGGTGATCTGATCGGGCTTCATGCCGATCACCTCGACGTCGGTTGGAGACAGGCCGGCGTTCTTGATTGCGCCCATCAGGGAATAATGAGCCGTGGAGCCGAGAGGAACGCCAACTTTCTTGCCCTTGAGATCTTCCACCTTGGTGATGCCGGAACCATCGCGCGCAATGAGCGATTCAGCGTCGCCAATGATATTGGAAATGGCGAACAGCTGATAGTCGACACCTTGCGAGGCGCCAATCGCGAGTGGCGATGAGCCGAGTTCCGATATCTTCAAATCACCGGAGGCCATGGCCGCAATGATCTCGGCGCCGGAACCGAATTTACGCCATTCGATTTCCCAGCCCGTCGCCTTCTCGAATTCTCCGGCGGCGGCCGCGGCCTGCATCGGAATGGGCGTTCCGAAATGGCCAATCACGACTTTCTCCGCCATCGCGGCCGTGCTTGCAACTCCGGCCATCATCAGGGCGGCGATGGTACCGATGAGAGTGCGTCTTCCAATCATAACTGCGTCTCCTCTTATGGTGGTTGCTTGGTTTCTGATCCGGCCGGTCTGCGCCGGCTTTATTTTCATGAGTCAATTGGGACGGGTCGCATCAAAGAGCGCGTTGTACCCAAAGAGGCCAACACTGCCACCGGTGTGCAGGAACACGATGTTCTCAGTCTTCTTGAAATGTCCTTTGCGCACCAGATCGATCAGTCCGGCCATGCCCTTGCCGGAATAGACGGGGTCGAGCAGAATTCCTTCGGTGCGCGCCAGGATGTTGATCGCCTCGAGCATGGCATCGGTCGGCTTGCCGTAGCCGGGTCCGACATAGTCTGTATTGGCAACAACCCGATCGCGCGCCACGCTGCCGCTCATCCCCAGAAGGCCGGCCGTTGCGCAGGCCAAATTGTAGACGCTCTCTTCCTGCTGGGCTCGCGGGGCACGCACGCCGATGCCCAGAACCGGGATATGGCTGCGGCAACCTTCGAGGCCGGCCACCAGCCCCGCCTGAGTGCCGGCGCTGCCGGTGGCATGAACAAGATGGTCGATGTGAAGGCCCATGTGGTTGGCCTGGGCCGCCAGTTCCACGGCACAATTCACATAGCCGAGCGCCCCGATGGCATTCGAGCCGCCGCCGACGATTACATAGGGCTTGCCGCCGGGGCGCTCGGCTATGTGAATTGTGCCGTGGAACTGGCGGCCCAGGCCAACCACATGGGCCTTCACATCGACCATCTTGTTCATGCCACCGGCAGCGCCGGC
>JANPCA010000314.1:0-2262 GCA_031430715.1 Hyphomicrobiales bacterium
GTCGCTCACGGCGCGCCAGCCTGAACTCTCCTCCTATGGGGCCAGCAAGCGGGCGGGGGAGGAGGCGGTCGCAGCGATGGGGGCCCGCCTCAACGCGGTCATTCTCAGGCCTCCCGCCGCCTATGGACCGGGCGACCGCGCCACGCTGCCGCTGCTCAAGGAATTGACGAAGGCCATCGCTGTCATCCCGGGACGCAAGGATCAAAGGTTCTCGCTGATCCATGTGGCCGATCTGGCCCGGTTGATCGCTGATGCGGTGGAAAACGGCATGCGCGGTATCCACGAGGTGAGCGATGGCACAGCCGGTGGCTATGCCTGGACCGATCTCATCGCCATCGGCGAAAAGGAACGGGGCAGCGCGATCCGCCCGGTCTTCCTGCCGCGCGCCATGGTTTCTGCTGTTGCGATTGCCGCCGAAGCCTGGTCCCGGATCAGCGGCCGTCCGGGCATGGTCAGCCGCGGCAAGGTGGCGGAACTCTATCATCAGGACTGGGTGAGCGGTGCCACGCACCTGAAGCTGCCGCAGACCATCACCTTCGCCACGGGGTTTCCCGAGACCATCGCCTGGTACCGGCTGTCGGGGTGGTTGCCTCGTGGAGGGCGGACCGATAGAAGCAGCGCCACGGACAGGGAACGGAAATGAGCATGACCGAGACCATCGCGCAAATCTGCAAGCTGCTCGCGCCGTTCAACAGCAACGGTGCCAGGCTGGCGCCCGACACGGATATTTCGACCGACCTTAATATCGATTCCGTGACGGTTATGGATTTCGTCATGGAGGTCGAGGACCATTTCGATATCGAAGTGCCGCTCAACGTGCTGTCCGAAACCCGCACCATCGCCGACCTGGCCAAGGTCGTCGAGGCGCGCCTCAACAAGGACTGACTTCCGATGGATCTGCTCGAGAAGCACCGGCCGATCGCCGAGCGCATGGCCCGCATGATGGCGGCGGGCGTGAACGCGGTGGGCGTCACCAACGAGCGCATGCTGTCGCCAACGCGGGCCATCATCGGCGGCCGCGAGACCATCCTGGCCGGCACCAATAATTACATGGGCATCACGTTCGATGCCGATTGCATCGCGGCCGGCAAGCGGGCGCTCGACGATTTCGGCACCGGCACCACGGGCTCGCGCATTGCCAATGGCTCGTTTGCCCTGCACACGGAGCTTGAGCGCGAATTCGCAGGCTTTCTCAAGCGCAAGCATTGCATCGTCTTCACCACCGGCTATCAGGCCAATCTCGGCATGATGTCGGGACTGGCGGGCCCCCGCGACACGATCTATCTCGATGCCGATTCGCACTCCTCGATCTATGACGGCTGCACGCTGTCGGGCGCCAAGCTGGTGCGCTTCCGGCACAATGACGCCGCCGATCTCGACAAGCGCTTGCACCGCGGCGAGGGCCAGGAGGGCGGCAAGCTCGTCGTGCTTGAGGGCATTTATTCCATGTTCGGCGACAGGGCGCCGCTCGCCGATTTCGTCGACGTGAAGAAGCAGCATGGCTTCCAGTTGTTGGTCGACGAGGCCCATTCCTTTGGCGTGCTCGGCCCCAATGGCCGGGGCCTGGCGGACGAGGCGGGGCTTGAGGACGAGGTCGATTTCGTGGTCGGCACCTTCTCCAAGAGTGTCGGCGCCATCGGCGGCTTCGGGGCGGGCAATCATCCGCTGTTCGAATATCTGCGCTATGCCATGCGGCCCTATATGTTCACGGCCTCGTCCTCACCGGCTTCGGTCGCGACCTCGCTCGCCGCCATCGCCAAGCTTGCCGCGGAGCCTGAACGGCGCCAGCGATTGGCGGAAAACTCGGCGCGGTTGTTCCATGGCTTCAAGGCGCTGGGCCTCGAACTCGGCTGCAATCAGGTGAGCCCGGTGATTGCCGTCAAATGCCCCGACGAGCCCTCGACGATCGCCATGTGGAACGCCCTGCTGAAGTCGGGTGTCTATGTCAACATTGCGCTGCCGCCCGGCACGCCCAATAAGCAATGCCTGCTGCGCTGCTCGGTCTCCGCCGCCCATAGCGACAACGACATCGACACGATCATCGGTTTGTTTAGCACGGTGGTGGCGCACGGGCACGGGAAGAAAGCGGCGACCGGATGACGCGCCGCCGTTACCCCCGTTCCGTCATGTATGGACGGCCTCCGCTTGGCAAGGGTTTTGGCGCCTGGTGGCTTGGACGTGGAGCAGTCATGTATACGGCCTCTTTGTTTGCGATACTCGGATCGCGGGCCCAGATGTGACGTGACGAGCCGGTTCCAATCA
>JANPCA010000315.1:0-2021 GCA_031430715.1 Hyphomicrobiales bacterium
TCCGCCTCCGCGGACCTCACCATCTCCGCCCCGGAGACCCTCTCCGAAACCCGCATCACCCGCACCGTCTGCGAGTATGTGATGCGCGCGAAGATCACCAACCCCGGCCCCGCCG
The DNA here is from genome assembly GCA_031430715.1 of Hyphomicrobiales bacterium. Lineage (GTDB taxonomy): Bacteria > Pseudomonadota > Alphaproteobacteria > Rhizobiales > Aestuariivirgaceae > Aestuariivirga. Next base: position 116 of record JANPCA010000315.1, read on the forward strand.
CCGCCGCGATCAACGCCACCCTCACCAGCAGTTCTCCGAAAACCGTCATCGTCCAGAACACCCTCACCTTCGGCAACGTCGGCGCACTCACCACCTCCGACAGCACCGGCACCTTCACCCTCCGCCACGACCGCACCGTTCCCTTCGATCCGACCAAGCTGCACTGGACGATCAAACAGCCCTTCATCGTCAGCGCCGCCACCCCCACCGCCGGTGCGAACGAAGTCGGCGTCACCTTCCTCCCGCAAGTCTTCTTCTCAAAGCCCGTCGATCCCGCGACGCTGAACGCGAACAACTTTTCCGCCAACGGCGCCGACGGCCAGAAACTCCACGCCACCATCCTCCCGGCCAACGACGCCACCTTCGCCTGGCTCTTCTTCACCGCACCCATGCCCGGTGCCTCGCAGGCCATTCGACAGGCTCAGGCCCTACCGGGTGCAGGTCACCGTCGATGGCGCCACCATCCGGCTCGCGGGCGGCGCGGACCTGCTTGATGCCGCCAACAACGGCACCCCCGGCAGTAAGCTCACCAGCGACTTCAGCACCGTCAGCCTCGCCCCGCTCGCCAACACCACCGTCTGGGGCCGCATCGTCGATCCCGGCCCCGACCTGCTCCCCTCCACCGCCGACGACTCGCTGCCCGGCCCCGACGGCCTGCCCATGACCGAGGACGACATCCATCTGCTCCCCATCGTCGGCGTCAAGGTCTTCCTCATCGGCTTGGAAAACCGCGCCGTCTTCACCAGTGCCGTCGGCGAGAAGGCGGCGCACGGGAAAAGGGGCGGCAGGTAAATGGGCGAGCAGCTTCCAGATCGACGGCGTCTCTTCGGGAAATGTGAAAGTCGTCATCGATGGCCGCACCGCCACGACCCCGCCGGGACGGCTGCTACTTCCCCGAGACGGTCATGGATGCCACCATGCAGCCCGGCCTGAATAACTTCGTCATGAAAGGCATGGCGTCGATGGTTCTGCCCCGCATCCCGGCTTCCATCCTGCAAAACGTCAGCGCCAGCCAGACCGTCACTGTCACGCTGAAACCGGAAGCCGCGTTCGATCCGCCGCCCGCGCAGCAGCCCTTCCTCACCGTTTGAGGATTCAAGGGCAAGGGGCGCAAACGAGGCGGATGCTACCTTGACCAAACTCCCGGTCAGGCGAAGACTCCGAACCATGAACGTGACGCTCGCTCCAGTCCTTGAAGAGTTCATCCAGCGCAAACTCGGCCAAGGTGCCTACGCCTCGGCCGATGAAGTCATCGCCGCGAGCCTGGCCATGATGCGTCTCGGAGAGAATGAGGAATGGAAAGCGGGCGCGCGGGAAAAAATCATCGAAGGGCTCGAATCCGCCCGTGCCGGGCGTGTCCATGCGCCAGACGAGGTGACCGCGTGGATGGCGGAACAAAAGGCGGAGTGGCGCAGTCGCGGCGGCGGGCAATGAACGACTTTGTCCTGAGCGATGAGGCACGCTCGGACTTGTTCGAGGTCTGGGCATTCGTGGCAGGCGACAATCCTCCGGCAGCGGACAAGCTGGAGCGGGACATCATGCAAGCCTGCGCGCTGCTGGCGCGACGGCCCGACATCGGGCATCGCCGTCGCGATCTCTGCGCTGATGCCAGCGTGCGTTCTCATACGGTGCGCGTCTGGTATCTCATCGTTTATGAAATCGGCACCGAGCCACTGCGCATCGTGCGCATCCTGCATGGCGCGCGGGATGTGGCGCGTGAGTTGGCGGATGACTGAACGGCGCGGATGAGAAAATACTCTCCTGCCCCGAATGGCATTAAGTTAAGCGTCCTTTTGGATAAGTATGCGTGGCCGGTTTCGATGGGGTGGAACACGCATCTCCGCTCTTGGCTTGGTTAGTAAGTGATAGTTCTTCGCGCGGCGCTTCTTTGCGCGCGGTTCGCTGC
>JANPCA010000316.1:0-1802 GCA_031430715.1 Hyphomicrobiales bacterium
CATGCCGATGCCGGACATACCTGTCCCGCCGCCTGCAAGGATGAACCCGGCTGCGACCACGACAGCAAGAAAAAGCGCCGCCGCCACGATGCGCCGATCATGGCGGAGAACCCGGTCCGGCAAGGGCGTCATCAACCACGCGGCCTGACGGGCGATGTCAGATGTCCGGCTCACAGACCGGATTCTCCGCCACGATCGGCGCATCGTGGCGGCGGCGCTTTTCCTTGCTGTCGTGGTCGCAGCCGGGTTCATCTTTGCAGGCGGCGGGACAGGCATGTCCGGCATCGGCATGACCGCCCACACCGGCCCGGCGGGTGCGCTGATCGCCGGTACGCCGGACATGGTTTCACCGATGCTCTGGACGCCCCGGTACGCGCTGGTCATCTTCGTCATGTGGTGGCTGATGATGGTCGCCATGATGGTGCCAAGCGCTGCCCCGACGATCCTGCTCTACGGTGCGCTGAACCGAAGTCGGGGTGTCGCCGCACCGCTGCTGTTCGCGGTCGGCTACCTCACCATGTGGGCCGCATTCAGCGTGATTGCCACCGCTTCGCAAGGCATGCTTGCTGCACTTGGCCTGATCTCTCCGATGTTCATGTCGCTGGCCACGCCCTGGCTTGGTGCCGCAATTCTGGTCGGCGCGGGCCTGTACCAGCTGACGCCGCTCAAGGCCGCGTGCCTGAACCATTGCCGCGGCCCGGTCGAGGCCCTGACCCGCCACCGCAGGACAGGCAGGGCCGCAGCCTTCCGAATGGGTCTGCTGCATGGCGGCTTCTGCCTCGGCTGCTGCTGGGCCCTGATGGCGCTGCTCTTCGTCGGTGGGGTGATGAACATCTGGTGGATTATCGGGATCACACTCTATGTCGCCGTCGAAAAGCTGGTGCCCGGCGGGAATCGTCTCGCCCGTCCCATGGGTGCAGCTCTAGTCCTCGCCGGTCTGGCCTTGTTGCTGCAAAACTTTGATGCGGGCTGACGTGCAGGCTCGACGAGCTTTTCGAAAACTGCAATTCATTGATTTCATTGACATTTGCTCAGAGAAGGTTTGACGGCAGTCGCGTTCCCTCCGCCACTTGCCCTACTGGAATATTTCTCCCAATCCGGCTGCAGCTAGATTTTTCCGTTGTTTTCGAGGGTTATGCGGGATGGGCTGAGCACTGGCACCGACATGAGAAGGCTCATGTATGCTCTCCTAGGGGCGACATTCTCCAAAGCTGACGACTGCGACTTTTTGGTGGTCGGCTCTAAGTGCATATTCTCAAACAATTAAACTAAATTCAATTCTCGAGCAGTTGGGTAGTCCACCTGCCCCAGAAATACGACTTAATCGAACTGTCGCTACGGCAAGTGTGACGAAATCCAGCGCCTCGCGACGACCTTTGTGCCTATACTAATCAGCGCGTCGCCTGGATTATCCGCCTGTGCATGCTGACCGGCGCCCGCTGCGGCGAGGCCCGCACCGCTACCTTCGACCAGTTCAAACTCGATCTGGCCTTCTGGACCAAGCAGACGGCCTACACCAAGAAGCGCCGCGTCCACCGCGTGCCGATTTGGCACGAGGCCGTCGCCCTGATCCGGCTGCGCGGCGATGCGGTGCCGAAGGGCTGCCCATTTCTGTTCCCCGGTGACGTGCCGGGCCAGCCGGTGGTTGACCTCAAGCGCTTCTGGTGCCGCGAGCAGCACCGCCAACGTCGCATCGCTTGCCGCAATCCGCCAATCGAGGGTCTGCTCTCGGCTGGCCACCTCTGGCTCGAACAACAGGCGCAGGTCCTCGAAATCCACGGTCCTCAGAGGCTGTCCAGTCC
>JANPCA010000317.1:0-2217 GCA_031430715.1 Hyphomicrobiales bacterium
GCAATGGCTTTCCACCCAGGTTCCGGCCGGCTCGCCCAACCCCCATGTGGCGCTCTTCACGCCCGAACATGCCGTTGCAACCATGGCGGCGCTCGCCGATGTCCAACTCGTCATCGCCTATTCGATTTCACGCAGCAATCCGCCGGAAGACACATTGAAAGCGTCGCTTGCCGTGCCGACGGCGATCGCCGGATAGCTTCATCGAACTGGTTCTGTGTCACCGTAGTTCCATGTAACTTCCCACCAAAAGTCCCGTAATTCCAACTGAGATGGCGTGTTTCATTGCAAATTAGCGTGACCCGTACGCCACACCGCTGAAACTCACGGCAGTGGATGGCCGGCCGCTGGTTTGGCACCAACACTCCCGCAACCCCGCCATATCTCAGGATATGGCGGGGTGAATTGCAGTAGTGTCAGCTCAGTGCCACTCGTATGTTGGAACCGTGTATACTCCAGGCATCTTGTTAACCAAGATGTAACTTAGTTCTTCTTGCCCATCTTGTCGCTGGCCGCCTTCATGTGGCTGTCGCATTCGTTCATGTTCTTGTTACTTACTCCCTGACCGGCACCACGTAGTTCAGCGGCATTCTCCCGCCATCCACATAAATCGTCTCACCAGTCACATAACTTGCATCGTCGGAGGCGAGGAAGGCGGCGATGGATGCTACTTCCGAGGGTTCGCCCGGGCGGCCGAGCGGGGTTCTCGACAAGACGCGGCGCACCGCGGCGGGGTCGGCCACCACGCCCTTGTACATATCGGTGTTGATCGAGCCCGGGCCGATGGCGTTGACGCGGATGCCATGGGCGGCCAGATAGATCGAAGTGGCCCGGGTCAATTGCGCCACACCGCCCTTCGACATGCAGTAAGTAACGATGGTGGGGATGGCGAGGGTATCGTTGACCGATGACATGTTGACGATGGCGCCCGGTTTGCGGCCCGCCTCCGCCTGCTTCACCATGTGGCGGGCACAGGCCTGCAGCATCAGGAACGAACCTTTGAGATTGATGCCGATGATGCGGTCGAAGTCGGCTTCCGTCACCGACAGGAAGTCCTGGGCCTTGGCGATGCCTGCGTTGTTGACCAGGATGTCGATGGCGCCGTGGATTTTCACGACGCTATCCACGAGCGCGTTGACCTCTGCCGCTTTCGAAACATCGCAGCGATGGTAAGTAGCGCCAATGGACTCCGCTGCTTGGCTGGCATCGGCGATATCGCAGATGACCACGGTGGCACCTTCGGCGCGGAAACGTTCTGCAATGGCAAAACCAATGCCACGCCCGGCTCCGGTGACGAGGGCGATCCGGTCTTTCAGTCTCAAGGTCTCACTCCTGCGGTTCGGGACGCCCGCGTCTTAGCGCCCTTCACCGCGGGAGCAAACCGGATTGTCAGGCGCCGATGACGCCGCCGTCCAGGCGGCTGATAACCAGCGTCGCGGAGCGCGGCACGGACCCGTTGAAATCGGGAAAGCCCGAGCCGAATTCACCGGCCGCGAACTGCTCGTCCGTGGCGTTGCCGCCGGGATGCTGCAGGTTCACGAACATGGTCTTCTGGTCCGGCGTGGTGATGACGCCGGTCACTTCCTGGCCCCATGGACCCGTGAGGAAGCGGCGCACCTCGCCGGTCCTGGGATCGGCCGCCAGCATCTGGTTGGTGCCGAAGGGTTCCAGCACACCTTTGAACGGCGGGCCGATGTCGCCCATGTCGGTCTGGATCCACAGGCGCGAATTGGCGTCGCACCACAAGCCGTCGGGGCAGGCGAAGATCGAATCTTCAGGCAGGGCCTTGCCGGTGAACAGCTTGGACGAGAGCTTGTTGCCGGCCAGCACGAAGTGATCCCACTGGAAGGCGGTTCCCGCCTGATCGCCGTCGGCATAGCGCCAGCGCACAATCTGGCCGAAATTGTTCTCGGCGCGCGGGTTCACGGCATCGACCTGGGTCTGGGCGCGGCGGTTGTTGTTGGTGAGGGTGAAATAGACCTCGCCCGAATTGGGATCGACCGCCCCCCATTCCGGCCGGTCCATTTTGGTGGCGCCCGCCTTGTCGGCGGCAAGGCGGGTGTTGATCAGGATGTCGGCCAGATCGGCAAAGCCGTTTTCCGGCGTCCGTGCCGATGAAGCACACGGCTCTCGGGCGTTTCGCCCATGAGGGTGTGGTGTTTGCCCCCGCCGTGGCCGGAAAACCGGTGGTCTGCTACTCGGGCGACGACTCGCGTTTCG